>NZ_RZSU01000068.1:0-34383 GCF_003997585.1 Mesorhizobium sp. M5C.F.Cr.IN.023.01.1.1
GTTTCATACGCGTCGACGACCGCCTCTATGATCACCGGACCTTCCGCGGCAAATGCGGCATCAAGGACCCCATCGACGTCCTCAGGCCGAGTGACGCTGTAGCCGATGCCTCCCATAGCTTCAGCGGCCAAAGCGAAATCGATCGGCTGGAGTTCGCAGGCAAATTGCGGGTTGCCGAGGAACATCATCTGCTCCCAGGCAATCTGGTTGAGCATGTTGTTCTTGATCACCAGAAGCTTGAGCGGAATCTTGTAACGCACGGCCGTCGAGAATTCGCCAAGCTGCATCGCCATCCCGCCATCGCCCACCACCGCGAAAACCGGCCGGCCCGGAAAGGCGATCCCGCCGGCAATCGCGTAGGGCAGCCCGCAGGCCATCGATGCCAGCGAGCCGGAGACGGCGAAATCCTGTCCTGCCTTGATATCGATATGACGGGCGGCAAGTTCGGTGTTCTGACCGGAATCGCTGGCCAGGATCGAATTGGCCGGCATTCGGTCGCCGAATGCCTTGACGACGCGTTGCGGTTTGAGCGGCACGTCATCCCTGCTTTCGGCCTCGGCCATCATCTTGCGCCAGCGCTGTAAGCTCTGCTGCGCGTTATCGAGAAAGGATCTGTTCTGCTTTGGCTTCAGCCTTTCATTCAGCAATTGCAGTGTGATGGCCGCATCGCCGACGAGACCGGCCTCGACCGGATGGCGAAGGCCGATCCGCTGCGCGTTGCGGTCGATCTGCACGCCGCGCGCCTTGCCGGGCTTGGGATAGTATTCGATGTAAGGGAAGGTCGAGCCGACGATCAGCAGCGCCTCGCATTCCTCCATGATCTCCTGCGAGGTCAGCGAGCCCAATATTCCGATTCCGCCCATGACGTGCGGGTGATCGTCCGGCAAGACGGCTTTGCCGAGCAGAGCCTTGGCAACGGGTGCGGCGAGGAGTTCCGCCGTCCTCTCGAGTTCGGCCTGGGCATGCAGCGCACCGCGCCCGGCGAGTATCGCCACCTTTGAGGCTGTGTTGAGGATATCGGCCGCAAGAGCAAGCTGGGCTTCGTCGGGTCGCTTGTCCCCTTCGAACCACCGTTCGGGCGTATGTCTTGGAAGGTTGCGGGGCGAGCGCTTTGCCGACGCCTGTTCCTGCACGTCGCTGGCTATCGAGAGATGGGAGACGCCGCGTCCCGCAAGCGCGGAACGACAGGCCAGGCCGGCAACGTTTTCCATATGCGCTGCGTCGGTCACTTGCGTGTTGAAGATGGCGACGTCGTTGAAAACACGGGTGAGATCGACATCCTGCTGCGTGAACGTCTCGATCAGGTCGTGAAATTGCATGCCGGTTATGGCAAGGACCGGCGCCTGGTCGAGCTTTGCGTCGTAGAGGCCGGTGAGCAAGTGAGTGCCTCCTGGCCCTGAGGTGGCGAGGCAGACGCCGAGTTTGCCCGTCCATTTGGCATAGGCCGTCGCCATGAAAGCCGCGGATTCCTCATGGCGCACCTGTACGAAGCGGATCTTGTCCTGCCTTGTGCGCAGCGCCTCCATGATGCCGTTTATGCCGTCTCCCGGCAGGCCGAAGATCACGCGAACGTCCCAGGCGATCAATGTGTCGACAAGGATCTCGGCAGTGTTGGGCATGGTTGCCTCCTCTGTATCTGGTATTTGCAGCTTTACGCTCTCGCTGCGGCGGTAGGCGTCAGACGTGGACATCGGCGATCAGTCGCCGAACGACGGAGATGCCTGGATGTTCCATCGGAACGGCCGGCGGGCAGCGCCGCCTGAGAGGCGGGGCCTCGGCCTTTGCCTGGCAAAACCGCAGGAGACCGCGTTTGGACTTCAGCCAGGTCTCGGTTTCTCGGAAATGGTTCGGCGAGGTCAAGTCGCGCCTTAAGCGTGACATGCAGCTCTGAGGGATGGCCGAAACTCAAACAAAAAACCCACCTCGGCGGCGGGTTGTCGGCGCAAATCAGCACCACAGCCAAATCAGTAGCATAATTGCCGTCACAAAGCAACGGATCGCGAGCTCGCAGACAGGCAATCGCTTCGGGTCGAGCGGCGTCCGCAGCGAACAGGGTTCTATTTCGCAGAGCCCAGGAACGGTTACGGCGCCTTCTCGGTTGTGAGGGAAAGGAGATGGTCCATGTTTGAGAACAGCATGTGGTTGCTCGTCGTTGCAGGCGGGCCCCTGATACTGGCAATCCTGATCGCCTACGCGCTCCTTACGCGACGCCGTCGCGGTCCCGCAGAACGCAGGGAGAGCGAGCGGGCGACCGAACGCTTGTATCGCGAGGAGAAAGACTGACGGATCGTGGCAGATGCGGATGGGCAGTCCGGAGTCGATGAGCGATGGACGGTTTATCCGACCGCCATTTCGGAACGATCCCGCGGCCCTGCCATTATCGCCATAAGGACAGGCTCAGACCGTGGTGCCCACGATTCGGCAAGGACCGTTGGTCCCTGCAATCACCGGGAAGTCGACGATGCCGCCGGCAATCTGGGCCTCAAATCGAACGCAAGGCATCTTGGAGGTACCAATGGCTGGACGCAGGACCCATGAGCAGCAATTGCGCATCATCGAAAAGCGGGAGAACACGAAGGGCGCCGGCAAGGATTTCGACGCAGAGGCGGACCTGAAGCGATCCGCAGCGGAACGTGAAGCGCTGCGCAAGGGATCGGAAATCAGGTCCAAGACACCCGACCTTGTTGATCCTGACGATCGCAACATTCTTCGGGGAGAAAATCAGGAGAGCGTTCATCACAAGAACCGTCCCGACGACTAAGAATTGGAGCAAGCCTATGGCAAAAGGTAGCAAGAAGCATATCGGAGCGGGTGCACGGGGAAAGGGTTCTGGTACTGGTGCCATGACCACGACCCCAAAGGATAAGCTCGAAGAAAACCAAATCCTGTCCAACCGCGACAAGGCTCAGCATACGAAGGAACGCGGTCTGGATTCCAAGCAGGTCGCGACCGAGCAGCGCCAGGATCACGCTGCCAATCGTTTGCGGGACTGACGGCTCGCCCGCCGTTGGCGCGCGGTCTGGCTGGTAGAGAAAGATATCGCCCGCTCGACGATCCGCATCCGTTAGCGATAGCGTGCTCCTTCGGCTGTCGGCGATGAGTTAACGGGCAGATCGCATCGACTGTTCCGCCTCACGCAGCAGCCGGATCACCTCCGCGTCCGTGGTCTGCGCGAAGTCCCCATAATACCGGCCTACCGCAACAAACGGCTCGGGCGTGGCGAGACAGACCACTTCGTCCACATCGGCTTTTATCAGGTCGAGCGTATCCCTGGGTGCTACCGGAACGGCCAAGACAACATGCGCGGCCCGATCCTTCCTTAACGCCTTGAGCGCCACTCTGACCGTGCCTCCGGTCGCTATGCCGTCGTCGACGACGATAACAGTCCGGCCAAGGACCGAAGCCGCAGGCCTGCTGCCGAGATAGAGGCTTCTGCGGCGTTCGATTTCGAGCAGTTGCCGCCGTTTCTCTGCCTCGACGTAATCGTCTGACGGTTGGACCAAAGCCATCGCCTCCTCGTTGAGGACGAGCTGCGGATTCTCCCCGTCGACGACCGCGCCGATGCCATATTCGGAATGGCCCGGCGCGCCGATCTTGCGTACAAGCAGCACGTCGAGCCGGGCACGGAGTGCCTTCGCCACTTCGAAGCCAACCGGCACTCCGCCGCGTGGCAGCGCCAGTACCAGTGGATCGGTTGCCGCGAACCCAGTCAAAGCGGCGGCAAGCTGGCGCCCCGCATCCGTTCGATCCCTGAATTTCGGCGCGTCAAAAATCATTGGCTTCACCTTTGCGACACCTGGCATCGCTGGGTCGCTACTCGTGCCAAGATGTTCGCGGTCTGCAGCGTCTTGCCGAAAACCTCCGGGCCGGTTGCACTCATCGTCGCCTCCTCGCCCAAAATTCGCCTTGCTGGCGAAACGGCGATCGGAGGCAATTGTTTCGTTTCACCTTGATAAAAATTGCCGCGGTCGTCGCAAGGCCGCATCTATCAGGTCCCCTTGTGTCTGCGGGATCTCCGCAACCTGTCGGAATCGGCCATTTTCCACCACATTGAGCGCCGTGACGACAGCCAGGTTGTCGCCTTTTTCGTCCCACTGCACGGGATCGCTATAGGCAATGCCTTTGAAGCGGAGCTTCCGCATCGCAGTCAGAACGTCGCGCCGGCTCGGATTTCCTTTGGATTCAGTGATCGCGTCCCTGATTGCGGCGATCAGCACGCGGACTGAATCGTAGGAATTCACCGCATAGTTGCCGATCGGTCCGAACAGCGCCGCATAGCGCGCAGCGAAATCGCTTGAACCAGCGACTCTACCCACTTCGGGCGTGGCGGACAGCACGAGAACGCCTTCGCCCAATGTTGCGGTTTCTCCCGCAGGCTCAAGGAAATTCACCGCGTCCCAACAGCCGTCACCGCTGGCAAAGAGCTGGTGGAGACCTGCACGGCGCATCGCCCGCAGGATGAAAGCACCCTCGAAACTGCCGCCGTAGAATAGCAGATCGAAATCGGCCCGCAGAGATGCGACCAGCGGGTCAAAATCGCGGCTCCCTTCGCGAACCGTTCGCCGCTCCGCGATGCGTCCTCCGAGCGACAGAAAGGCCCGCGAGAACGCGATGCCCATACTGTGGCCGTACATCGTTTCGGTTTCGACCAGGACGGCGCGGCGCTTGCCCATGGTGTCGTAGAGATGACGGGCAATGGCTGCTCCGGTCTGATCATCCCGGTTGGTGAAGCGAAAGACATTCGGCAGAGAGCGCTCGGTGAGCGCTGTGTCGGAAGCGATCGGCGTGATCATCGGGAGGTCGTGGGCGGCATAGATTTCCGCCGCAGCGATGGTGACATTGCTGTTGTAATGGCCAACGACGCCAAGCAGATCCGGCCGGTTGCAAAAGTCGTCCGCGACTTGCCGTCCGGTTTCGACCTTTCCCTGATCGTCCGCACCCTCAACCATGATGGCAAAGCCCGCAATGCCACCGTCCGCGTTCTGCTCCTTGACCGCGAGCTCGATCGCCTGCTTCATCTCGGCGCCAAGCGCCGCCGCATTTCCCGACAATGGAGCGCCGATTGCGATCCGGATCGCTTCCGACATTGAAATGGTCCCTGCTGCCGAGCTGTTTGTTTGCCCCGAACTGCGCTTGCGCTCATCGGTTCCTTCTCGAACCGGAAAAATGATGGATTCTTGCTGGCGAGCCTTGGGAGCGCGACGAAACGATGCTGGAACAATCGATCACCTTGATGCGTTCGACTGTTTTACACCTGCCGAGGATCCTCGATGGCGCCGCGTCCTTTCTGGAAAGGCTATCTGAAGCTTTCGCTCGTGACCTGTCCGGTCGCGATGACGCCCGCTACCACCGAGAGCGAAAAGGTCCGGTTCCATACGCTCAATCGCAAGAGCGGGCATCGCGTCGTCAGCCAATATGTCGACGCCGTCAGCGGCAAACCAGTTGCTGAAGACGATGAGGTCAAGGGCTATCAGCGCGGCGAGGACGAATACGTCCTGCTCGAGGACGATGAGATCGACGCAGTCGCGCTGGAGAGCACGCGCACCATCGACATCGACATGTTTGTCGATGCCGACAGCATCGGCTGGATCTGGTACGACAAGCCCCACTATCTCACCCCTGACGATCCGGTCGGGGAGGAAGCATTCTCGGTCATTCGCGACGCGATGCAGTCGACAGGGACAGTCGGAATATCGCGACTGGTCATGTACCGCCGCGAGCGCGCCGTCATGCTTGAACCACGAGGCAAGGGCATCGTGCTGTGGACACTGCGCTATGGCGACGAGGTTCGCGATCCCGAGGATTATTTCGGCAAGATCGAAGACGCCAAACCCGACCCGAAACTGATGGAAATGGTCTCGACCTTGATCGATGAGCGAACCAGGCAGTGGGATCCCGCCATGACCGGAGATCCCGTCCAGGCGCGGCTGCTGGAGATCATTGCCTCGAAGAAGAAGGGCAAGAAGCGTCCAGCCAAGGCGAAGGCCAAGGCCGATCAACCGCCCAGCAACGTGATCAACATCATGGATGCGCTGCGCAAGAGCATCGGCTCGGAGGCCGGAAAGCGGAAATAAGCGCCTGGAAGCAGGCTGGGCTGGGACAGAGGCAGCACAATGAAGGTCACACCCCGCGATCCTGCTTTCGACAGCACCCGCCGATGACCCGCGATTTCCTCCTGCCGCTCGATACGCCTCCGATGGAGGCCAAGGCGGCCGATGCGATTCCCGAAGGAGACGGATGGCAATACGAGCGCAAATGGGATGGCTTTCGCTGCCTGGCATTTCGGCAGGATGATGCGGTGGAGTTGCGCGCAAAGTCAGGCAAGCCGCTCGGACGCTATTTTCCCGAACTCGTCGCGACATTGAAGGAATTACCGTCGCGCCGTTTTGTCGTCGACGGTGAAATCGTCATCTCGGTCGACGGCAAGTTTTCGTTCGACGCGCTCCAGATGCGGCTTCATCCCGCCGAGAGCAGGATCCGCAAGCTGTCCGCCGAAACCCCGGCTCGCATCGTCCTGTTCGACATGCTCTGCGATGAGCACGGAACCGTCTGGTTGGCGCGGACCCTGAAAAAACGGCGAGCGATCCTTGAGGCTTTCGTCGCTTCGGCAAACCGCAGGAACATCGTGCTTTCGCACTGTACGCGCGATGTGAAGGAAGCCCGCTCCTGGTTAGGGGCTGCCGGACATGGGGCGACAGACGGCGTGGTCGCCAAGCGGCTGGACGGTCCGTACCAACCGGGGGTGCGCGCGATGGTGAAGGTAAAGCGGTTGCGGTCGGCCGATTGCGTGGTCGGCGGCTTTCGCTATCTCAGCAACAGTCCGCAGGTCGGCTCTCTGTTGCTGGGTCTGTACAACCAGGCCGGCAAGCTCGATCACGTCGGTTTCACCTCGACCATTGCCAAGGACGACAGGGCCGAGCTTACCCGCAGACTCGAAGCGATGCGAGAGCCCCCCGGCTTCACCGGAAAGGCGCCGGGAGGGCCGAGCCGCTGGAGCACCGAGCGCAGCGGTGAATGGGAGCCGGTCCGGCCCGAATTGGTGGTCGAAGTACGCTTCGATCACGTCACCGGCGACCGTTTCCGGCATGGCACCAAGTTCCTGCGCTGGCGGCCGGACAAGGCTCCGGAACAATGCACGTTTGAGCAGATCGCCTGATTATTCCGAGTCATGACTTCGTAATGCCGTCCTCAAGCCGCTTTCTTGCGCCGGTTTGCACGGTCTTCGATTGGCGCTGCGGCGGCTCGGAAATCCTGCCAGGGATCCAAGGACAGCGAGGCAAGCCGGGTCGGCGTGTTCTCGACGGTAAAATAGGCCGGTCCGATGCCGGGTCCGAGCTCGTCCCAGGCAAGCGGCATCGACACCGCCGCACCGGGTCGCGCTCTTGTCGAATAGGGTGCGACCGCGGTCGCACCGCGCTGGTTGCGCAGATAGTCGACGAGGATTTTTCCGCGCCGTTTGGATTTGGTGATGGTCGAGACGTAGCGGCCGGGACTGTCGGCGGCCATGGAGTCGGCTATCGCCTTGGTAAACGCCTTTACAACAGGCCATTCCGCTTTCGGCTTCAACGGCGCCACGACGTGCAGACCCTTGCCGCCGGAGGTCTTGATGAAGGGGACAAGCCCTGCATCCTTCAGCCGGTCGCGGGTCTCGACGGCGGCTTCGATCACCGCCTCCCAGCTCACGTCCTCGCCGGGGTCGAGATCCATGATGATCGTGTCCGGACGCTCCCAATCGCTTACCATCGAACCCCAGGGGTGGATCTCCAGCGCCGCCGATTGGACGAGACCGATCAGCCCATCGAGATCATTGATGCTGATCAGCCGCTCGTCGGGCGGATCCTTGGGGTCGTGAACCAGGACAATGTTGGGGTTGAGCCCCTTCCAGGCATGCTTCTGGAAAAACTGCTCGCCCGAAATACCGCTGGGACATCGCACCAACGCCAGTGCCCGGCCGACGATGTAGGGCGACGCATAGCGCCAGACCTCGGCATAATAATCGGCGAGACCTTCCTTGGTCACGCCCTGGTCCGGCCAGTAGAGGCGATCGGGATGGGTGAGCTTGACGGTCCGACGCTGAGGTTTGGGTGCTGCCTTGCTCGTCTTCGGCGTTTCGCGGACGATCTCCTTCGCCGGCTTGTCTTCGCGTAATCCGCGGAATGAGGCGTGGCGCAGATTTCCGTCGGCGGTCCACGCCCGGAACTCGATTTCGGCGACGAGTTCCGGCCTGACATAGCGGACTTGCCGAGCCTCCTCGGCGGTCAGCCGTTCGTCGAACGGGGTTGACGGAATGCGTATTCGCTCGAGCTTCTTGAAGAGGCTCTCGGCAACCGCCGCCGTGTAGCCGGTGCCGACGC
This sequence comes from Mesorhizobium sp. M5C.F.Cr.IN.023.01.1.1, assembly GCF_003997585.1. Classification (NCBI taxonomy): domain Bacteria; kingdom Pseudomonadati; phylum Pseudomonadota; class Alphaproteobacteria; order Hyphomicrobiales; family Phyllobacteriaceae; genus Mesorhizobium; species Mesorhizobium sp. M5C.F.Cr.IN.023.01.1.1. The sequence continues at coordinate 8,355 of NZ_RZSU01000068.1, forward strand.
GTCCGACATGATGAAGCTTGCCGTCATCATAGACACCCAGGATGAGCGAACCGATCGCATTGCGCGAGGTTGTCGAGGGGACATAGCCGGCCACGACAAATTCCTGCCGCGCCGAGCATTTCGACTTCACCCAGTTCTTGCTGCGGCCAGAGCGGTAAGGCGCATCGCGAAGCTTGGAGACGATACCTTCCAGGCTTAGCCGGCAGGCGTGTTGTAGGACCAGAGCACCATTCTCCTCAAAATGTCCGCTGTAGCTGATGATGCCGTTATCACCGCCGATGATCTTTTCCAGCAGTTCCTTGCGGGTGATCAACGCAACGTCGCGCAGATCGTATCCGTCGAGATGAAGCAGGTCGAAGACGTAGAAGCGAAAGCGATCACTGCGGCCCTCGCTGAGATCGGCTTGCAGCGCGGAAAAATCCGAAGCGCCGGCGGAGGTCTCGACCACGAGTTCACCATCGATCAGCGCCGTCCCGACAGGGATATCGGCCAGCGCCGAAACGACCGCCTTTCCGAATTTCTTTGTCCAGTCGAGACCGCTCCGCGTCAACAGTTTGACGCGACCGGCTTCGATCCTGGCCTGCAGCCGGTAGCCGTCGAATTTGATCTCGTGCAGCCAGCGTTCGCCGGACGGCGCGGACGAGACAAGGGTCGCCAGCGTCGGCTCGACGAAATCGGGAAGCACTGCCTTCTTGGCACCCTTGATCTTTGACGGTTCGGGAACGCTTACGGTTGCAGGCCGCTCTTCTGGTTGAGTTGCCCCCGTGCGGCCGCCGCGGCGCTTCCGAATGCGTCCCGTCTTGGACGACCAGCCGGGCTCTTCGCCGGCGACGTCCTCGATCTTGCGGCCGGTCGCGACGGATTCCGGCCGCTCGTCCAGAATGTCGGGATCACCTTCCGTGCGCACGGCGTCATCGTCGCCTTTGATCAGCAGCCAGTTCTCGCGCTTCTCCCGCGGCTTTCCGGCCATCCGCACAAGATGCCAGCGGCCGCCAAGCTTCTCGCCGTGAAGTTCGAAATCGAGATGGCCTTTCGCATAGCCGCGATGCGCGTCGCCGATCGGCGACCAAGTGCCTCTGTCCCACAAAATAACGGTGCCGCCGCCATATTCGCCTTTAGGGATCGTGCCTTCGAAACCGCCATATTCCAAAGGATGATCCTCGACATGGACGGCAAGGCGCTTCTCGCCGGGGATCAGGCTCGGCCCTTTTGTGACGGCCCAGCTCTTGAGCACGCCGTCAATTTCGAGACGAAAATCGTAATGGAGCCGGGTGGCATCATGCTTCTGTATGACGAAGCTGTTGCCGGTTCCCGGCGCCCTGCGCCCCTGCGGCTCCGGGGTAACGGAAAAATTGCGCTTCTTGCGGTAGGTCTCGAGCGCCATCGATCAGCCGGCCTTCCGACGCGGTGCTGTCTGCTTCGCCTTTGCGTGGCGCGCCGGCTTTGACTTTGCCGCTGGCTTTCTTGTCGAGGGCTGCTTGCCGCCAACGCCGGCACTCTGGCGCAGCGCATCCATAAGATCGACGACCTTCTCCCGCTTGGCCGGCTTCGGAACGGCGATCTTCTTGCCTTCGAGCTTTGCTTTCACAAGCTCGGCAAGCGCCGCCTCATATCGGTCGTCGAATTTGGTCGGATCGAATTTGCCCTTCTTGGTCTTGATGATGTGTTCGGCCAGTTCGAGCATCTCGCCCTCGATCTTCATATCGGGAATGTTGTCGAAGGCCTCCTCCGCCGAGCGCACCTCGTAGTCGAAGTTCAGCGTCGTTGCGACCAGGCCTTCGTCATAGGCCCGGATGAGCAGGGTCCGAATGCGCCGGAACAGGACGGTCTGGGCGATGGCAGCGACTTTCTTCCTGCGCATGCCCTCGCGGATCAGCCCAAAAGCTTCCTCCGCGTGTTTATCCGGCGGGGCGAGGTAATACGGCTTGTCGAAATACACGTCGTCGACATCGGAACAGCCGATGAAGGCCGAGACCGACAGCGTCTTGTCGCTCTCGGGGACAGCGGCTGCGACCTCATCGGGTTCGAGCACGACGTACTCACCCGAGCCGATCTCAAAGCCTTTGACCTGGTCGTCCTTTTCGACCGGTTTGCCGCTATCGCTGTCGACGAAGGAGCGATGCACCCTATGGCCCGTGGCGCGGTTTATTGTGTGGAAAGCGATCCGCTCTGAGGTCGAGGCAGCCGTATAGAGCGCCACCGGGCAGCTGAGTTCTCCAATTTTCAGAAAACCCTTCCAATTTGCTCTCGGCGCCAAGACGTTAGCCTCTCTGTCACAAGCATTGCACTGGAAATGCAACGTGGCGGCGCCGAGATTTGTTCCTTTGGCGCCTACGCGGCGACGATCAGAAGGGTCCTGGGCCAGCAGACAACCCATTCCGCTGCAACCAAATTCACGACCCGCCGTTGTCGAGCAGAAAGTGGAGCGGTTGGCCATGATGAGACTATCGATGACGAGGCTATCATTTTTGTCGGCCCTGGTGGCGGCTCTGGCTTTGGCGAGTTGCAGCAACGAGGCCGGACCGATACAGGGCAACACCACTGAACCGACACAGAGCAATACCAACACCGTCGACCCAAATCCCGAGGTCGACAAGGATCCAAGGCCCAAGACCACCACGGGCGGCGATCAACCCGGAACGCCGCCGGCGCAATGAACGGTCGGATGGCGACCGGACCCTATGAGGCAGGCATTCCCGGTTTCATTACCGGCGACAAGGCACCCGGTCTCACCCCGACTGGCTCTGCTCGACCAGATGGTACCTATATCGATCGCGAATGAACGCGTTGAAGAACCGACCTTTTGCCGTGGCGTTGCGGAATGCAGCGTAGGTCTGCTGCGGCACGTCGTGGTAATCGTAGCGATATCCGCTTGGGACGAACCATACTGAGAGGGTCCTCGTCGCCGGATCGTAATTCATACGTTGATTTCCCAACACTCGACCCCAACACTCGACGCGTCTGGGCAACAACCCGCCCCGGCAAGCCAGGTTCCGTCTCGTGCAAAGATATGGGACGATGATCAAGCGGGCTCGACGCCTCCGGTCTTGCCGCCGCCGGCCGGCTTCACCAATTAGGGTTGATGCCATCGCTCAAAACCAAGCAGCCGGAATTCGCTGGCCAAGGCGACCTGTTTCGTGCGCCCAACGATCTGCCGGAAGGATTTCACTATCAGCCGGAGCTGATCACCGCGGAGGAAGAGGCCGAGCTAGTGCGGCAGCTCGAAAGTCTCGCCTTCCAGCCTTTCGACTTTCATGGCCATCTCGCAAACCGGCGCGTCGCCGGTTTTGGCCTGCGCTACGATTTTGACCAACGCAAAGTCATCGAGGCGCCGCCTATCCCTGCTTTTCTGATGCCGCTCAGGGACAAGGTGGCGGCATTTGCGCGGCTGCCCGCCGATGCTTTCGTGCAGGTCTTGATCAACGAGTACCGGCCCGGCGCGGGTATCGGCTGGCATCGCGACAAGCCGCAGTTCGATGCCGTGGCCGGCGTTTCTCTTCTTGCGCCCTGCAGCTTTCGGCTCCGCCGGAAGAACGGCGCTGGATGGGATCGCCAGACCATCATCATCGAGCCAAGGTCGGCTTACCTGATGACGGGACCGGCGCGCACCGAATGGCAGCACAGCATCCCGCCGCTTTCCGAGCACCGCTACTCCATCACCCTGCGGACTCTGCACCCGCAACGGTCGCCTCGATCAGAAGCGACAGTTCGATGACCAGGATCGAGACCGGCTCCTGTTTTTGCGGTTCGATAACGGCTGAGATGCATGGCGACCCGTTCTGGATCTGCTCCGATCACGACGACGATTGCCGCAAGGCCATAGGGAGCCCGCTGACCGTCTGGGTCGGCTATCGACCGGCCCAGTTCAAATTGCTGACCGGCACGCCGAAGACGTTCTCGAGGACCCCAGGCGTGCTCCGCACCTTCTGCGCCGATTGCGGGACATCCATAGCCTATCTCGACCAGGGGCTTCCCGAAGAACTCTATGTGACGATCGGCTTCTTCGACCACCCCGAACGTTTTGCGCCGCAGGCTCATGCCTATTGGGACATGAAGCTGCCGTGGGTGGAATTTCGTGACGATCTGCCACGTGTGGGAAGATATTCAAGGCGGCGCGATCCGGCGGTCGGAAATCCCGCCGATCGGTAACCGGCAAAACGCCGCCAATGGGGCGATCTGGTGATACCCCGCAACCACGACGCTGTGTTGGCGCTCACCTGGAAGGCGGCGGATCATGAAGACCTTGAGACGATCATCGGGCCTTCCGGTTATCGAGCACGCCTAGTTGGAACGGAGCGGCGCCCAGATCCCGACGGACCCGTGATGTCGTTCGAGATCAATTGGCGGCGACCTGACAAGTCACCGCGGCCGACGGATTTATTGACGGGCGAGCATTGTGACATCGAGAAGTTTGATCTCCTCAGCGAAGCGATAACCGCTACAGTGATCGCCAAGCGGCCGGGCACCAAGGCCGGCAATGGAATTCGGATCGCGTATCGGCAGCCTGAAACGGGCATCGCTTCTTCACGCCGCTTTCGATATATCTGTCGAGCGCAAGGCATAGATCGGCAACAGGCAGCAAGATTTGGCACAACGATCGGGTAGCGCAGACCTTCCACTTCATGGCGGACGCGTACCGAAATGGCTCGGCGACCGGATGATGCGCCTTGGCGCGGTCATGTGCGAGGCGATCATTCACCACTACGGTCGCGAGGAGTTGCTGCGCCGACTGGCGCATCCCTTCTGGTTCCAATCGTTTGGCGCCGTCATGGGGATGGACTGGCATTCATCCGGCATCACGACCAGCGTCATCGGCGCCTTGAAACGCGGGTTGGCTCCGCTATCAGGCGAACTTGGTATTCACGTGTGCGGCGGCCGCGGCGCGCATTCACGCAAGACCCCGCACGAGCTTGCCGTCATCGGCGAGCGCGTCGGCTTCGACGGAACAGGCCTGGCAGCTGCCAGCCGGCTCGTCGCCAAGGTTGACAGCGCCGCCGTTCAGGACGGCTTCGACCTCTATCTGCATGGCTTTATCGTGACCAATGATGGCGACTGGGTCGTGGTGCAGCAGGGCATGAACGGCGACAGCAAGGTGGCGCGCCGCTATCACTGGCTGTCCGAAGGCCTGAAGAGCTTCGTCGACCAGCCGCATGCCGCCATCGAGGGCGCCAACCAGGGCGAGATCGTCAATCTGACCGACCGCCGCGCCGACGCTTCGCGCAAGGGACAGCTGGAACTCCTGCAGGACCTCGGACCGGATCGCATTCTGAGGGAATTCGCCGCGCTTGAGCATGACGTGGCCGCAGCGCCGGAGCCCGACCAGCCAATGCTGCCGCACCTGGTCATGCCGGCACATCACGACGTTCGCGAAAGCGATGTCGTCATGCGCCGCCTTCATGGGAACATGGCGGCGGCTGCCGAGCGTGGCCCCGCCGATTTCTCCGATCTTCTTCTGGTCCCCGGCGTCGGTGCGCGCACGGTGCGGGCGCTGGCTCTGGTTGCCGAGGTTCTGCATGGCGCGCCATGCCGGTTTTCCGATCCGGGCCGCTTCTCGCTGGCGCATGGCGGCAAGGACAGGCATCCATTCCCCGTGCCGCTGAAAGTCTATGACGAGACGATCGGCGTGCTGAAGTCCGCCGTCCACAAGGCCAGGCTCGGCCGCGACGAAGAAATCGGTGCCTTGAAGCGGCTCGACGACCAGTCACGGCAGGTCGAACGCTATGCCACAGGCCCCAGCCTGAAGGAAATTGTTGCCGGAGAGTTCGATCAGTCGCATCTGCTCGGCGGCCGCAGCGTATTCGGCTGGGAGGCCGCACCCGAGACGCCCGCGGACATCAAACAAATCAAACAAAACTGATAATCGGGTCCGGATCGCAATTCAGCGGACCTGGCCTGATCCGCATTCGGCTTCAGCCATCCAGATCGATCAAGGCGATCCCGAGTTCCGGGCGTTTTCTGCGGCGCAGGTGACCAGGCGCTTCCACCAAAGTGACTTCGAGTGTCGGCCGAACGATGCCTTCGAGCAGATGCCCGCCGCGCGTGGTGCCATCGCGCAACCCGAGCACCGCGTGGATGTGAAGGCTGGGCTTGCCGTCGTCGCCGATCGCGACATCGCCGATCGCGCTGAGCACCTCGCACTGTTCGCGGACCGGGATTTTGCGAAAAGTCTTTTGCCCAAAGTCGAACCAGCCGACGGTCGCCGCTTCGAAGGCGCCGAGCGCGGTCAGCGAGGCGCCGCCAATGTCCTGATCGATCGCGAAAGAGGTAAGCGCCGCGAACGCTTCCTCGCCAGGATCAAGCACCACCACGAATGTCCTTTGTCCGGCGCTTTCGGCGACGAGCTGCGATTTCATGGGTTCACTCCAGACACAGTGTCGGCTTTGCGTTGTGTTTCGATCGAGAGTTCGAACGGAAAGCTGGCTCGCGAGTTCCCAACAGCTTGGTCTGATTTGAACATCGTTGCGCCGTCTGACTATCGAAGAATGCAGTGGTCCGGAACAAGATCGCGCAGGAAACATTGTTCCCCGCAGCTATCTCTGAGGGAGCGGACGTGGCGCCAACTGAAATCATCGTCAGGCGTGGGCCAACGCCGCGTGAGTTCTGGATTGGTCTTGGGCGCGCCTTCGCCGGAGCGTTGATCTTCGCCGTCCCGGTGCTGATGACCATGGAAGCTTGGGCGCTGGGATTTCACCTTCACCCACTGCGGCTCGCCCTGTTCCTCGCTGTCACTTTGCCAATGCTGGTGCTGCTGCACAAGTACGGAGGCTTTCGCCAGACGGTGGCGCTTCGCGACCGCATCGCCGATGCTTTTGTGGCCATACTTGTGGCCGCTGTGGCGGCTGCTGCGGTGTTTTTTATTTTCGGCATCGTGACCGTCGAAATGCCGCTACGGGAGGTGATTGGCAAAATAGCGGTGCAGGTTGTCCCCGGCAGTCTAGGAGCATCTTTGGCACGCGCTCAGCTTGGCCCGAGTTTGTTGGAGGAGGAGGATATTCCCGAGCCCGGCTACACCGGAGAGTTGTTCCTGATGGTGGTCGGAGCTCTGTTTCTATCGGTGAACATCGCACCAACGGAGGAGGTCGTCCTCATCGCTTACAAGATGCGCCCCTGGCAGGAAATCGCTCTGGTGGTGGTCACCCTCGCTCTCATGCACGCCTTCGTCTATGAGTTCGAATTCCGCGGCTCGCACAGTCCCGAGCCAGGCGCTGGATTCGTCAGCATCTTCTTTCGCTATGCAATCGTCGGCTATGTCCTGGTGATGCTTGTGAACCTTTATATCCTGTGGACCTTCGGCAGGACCGATGGCGCCGGCTTTTCGGAGACACTCAGTGCAGTCGTGGTTCTGTCGTTTCCTGGCGCACTCGGGGCGGCGGTTGCGAGGCTCATTCTGTGACAAAGAATCCCGCAAAAGGCGACAAGCAACAGAAGCAGCAGTCCGACAAGAAAGGAATGACACGCAAACCCGGGACTTCGGTCACGGAGTGGGTCGTGGCGGGGATAAGCTCGGTAGCCCTGCTTGCCGTGCTCAGCTATCTTGTCGTCGATGGCTTGAGCACGCGCGATGGGACCGCCCGGATCGTTGTGCTGCCGCTCGCGGTCGCGGTCACCGAGGGCGGCTATGTGGTCGAGTTCGCCGCCGCAAACAGGGCGGGGAAATCAGTTGCTGCTGTCGAGATCAAAGGTGAACTCCGCAATGGCGATGAGGTCGTCGAGGAGAGCAGCGCTACGCTCGACTATGTCCCACAGAAATCCCAACGGAAGGGCGCGTTGATCTTTCGTCGAGATCCCGAGGTCTATGACCTGCGCCTCTTTGCTAGTGGATACAGTGAACCCTGACCAGTCGAAAACGTCATGGATGAAATGGCTGTGGAACTCGGCATGGATCACGAGGTCAACCGGGCCGGGCGTCAAGGGCTTTGGCGAACAGCACGACGCGTCCAGTCAGCGCCTTTGGACGGGTCGCGAGTTACGATGGTGACCGCTTCGCCCTGCCGTAAAAACGACATGGCTGCAGCAGAACCAACTTGGCCCGTGCCTTCGAGAATGATGTGCATGGCCGATCCCTTCGCTCCCTAGAGCGGTTTTCGTTTCACGGAAACGCCGAACCGCTCTATCTCTTTGTTTTTGCGCAATTCCGGACGGAAAACCGTTCACACTTTTCCTGGAATTGCTCTATTCCTCCGGGGCGGTGGCAGGAGCCGTATAACGGCGACGTACTGCATCCAGAACGTGCTTGCGGCTTTCCTGCGCCGAGAGCATTTCGTCTTTTTCTGCCTCGGCGGTTTCGCGCGCCAGCTCCTTGTCCCTGATCTGATGGCGAAACCATTCGGAATAGTCGCCGGCGCGCAGGTGATGCTCCCAGGTCCCGTCGTCGATGCCTTCTGCGATCTGAGCGAAGATCATCAGGTTGTGGGCCCGAAGATTCATCGCGTTGTCGGGACCTCTGAAATAGAAGCTGCCGGCCTCGTCGAGTTGACCTTCCGCATATTTACGGCTGTGACGCTTGAGCGACTGGCGCGGCTCGATCGCTTTGACCACGGCAATTTTCTTGCGGGCTTGCGGCCGCCAGAACAGCACGCGCTCGCCTTTTGGCGAGGGAATATCCTTTGGCGGCTTGGTATCCGTCTCATGACAAAAGGCCTTGATGACATTCTTGGCCTTGGGACCGAGCGCAATGACGGCAGTGACCAGACGCAGGGCATCGGTCGAAATCGCTTCCGGATGAACGGTGATCAGGACAGTGCCAGGTAATTCCAAGGACAGGACGGCGCGCGTGTCGTCGCGCTTCTTGGGGAGAAGATGATGCGCCTCGTCGATGATTAGCCAGTGTGGCCTCGCTGTACGGAAGCGGAAACTGCCAAGGCCGGGAAGCAGATCGGCAAAGAAGTCCGGTCGCTCATGGACCCGCAACGCCAGCCCATTGACGACCACACTGGTGTCCGGCTTCTCGATCAGGTCGAGCACTTGTGCCTTTGTCGGTTCGCTCGAGCCATCGCCTATCCGGACGGCGCCTTCGAGGCCATCATAGTCGCCTTCCGGGTCGAAAACGCAGAACTGAAAGCCGTTCTCGACGAAGCGTTCCGTCAGCGCGATGGCCAAGGTGGATTTACCGATGCCGGAGCTTCCGGCGATCAGAACCGTGTCGGTCGGCGTCAGATAGACTTCGTCGCCGCCGACCGAGCCGAGAAGGATGCCGTCACGGCGTTTTCGGACAAATTCCCGATCGCGCTTTACCAGTTTTTCGATCAGCTCTTCGACGCCTTTTCCACGCGCGCCGCGCGTTACAAGGTCCGCGGTATCCTTGACCGCCGCAAGTGCATTGTCGACAGCGACGCTGCAGCCGCAAGCCTGCAGGAAGGCATGATCGTTTTCAGCATCGCCAATACCGACCACATTGTGTGGCGACAGCCTGAGGTCCTCAAGTGCGGCGGCCAGCCCGGTTGCTTTGTTGATGCCGCTGGGCAGGATCATCACCGCGCCCTTGTTGAAGATGATTTCCAGCTCCAGCCCGAGTTCCTTGATGACCTCAAGAACTGTTGCCTGGTGTGGTTCCCAGGTCGCAACGATCGACCGTCCGACTGAAAGCGGCTTGACGCCGTGTTTCTTCAGTTTGGCGACGAACTTGGGCGCCGGTGCCGGTGAGATCGCACGTTCTTCCTCGCTGGCAGGCGTGTAGATCAACGCCCCATTTTCGGCGACGACCTTGTCGAATAGGCCGAGCTCGGGAAAAACGCGCTTGAGGTCGGGCAGTTCGCGGCCAGTGACGAGGATGAGTTTGCGGCCACTTTTCTTGACCCGTTCGAGGGCTGCAAGCGTCTTTTCAGCTACGATCCCATCGTGCGCCAGCGTGCCGTCATAGTCTGTCGCCAAGGCAATGAAATACATCTGTCGACCATTTCATGTCTGAGTTCGCCGCTGCCACCGTCACACGTGAGGTCGCACGCGATCGAGCTGAGCGGCGACGAGCACTTAGTAGCCGCCGATGATCGGCAATATCTCGCCGGTGATGTAGCTCGAGCAATGCGGTGAGGCGAGAAACACATAGGCCGGCGCGATCTCCTCCGGTTGTGCGGGCCGTTTCATCGGCGTGTCTGCGCCAAATTTCGAAACGTCACCGGCTTGCTTGTCAGACGGGTTGAGCGGCGTCCACACCGGGCCCGGCGCCACGGCGTTCACCCGAATTCCCTTTTCGATAAGATTGCCCGAGAGCGCGCGCGTGAAGGCATGAATGCCGCCCTTGGTCATCGAATAGTCGACCAGCTGCTTTGAGCCCTCGATGCCAGTTATGGAGCCGCTGTTGATGATCGCCGAACCGGGCTTCATATGCGGCACGGCCTCCTGCGCCATGTGGAAATAGCCGTAGAGGTTGGTCTTCAGCGTCGTGTCGAAATGCTCTTCGGTCAGCTCGCTGAAGTCGCTGGAATGGATCTGGAAAGCGGCGTTGTTGACCAGCACGTCGATCCGGCCAAATTCCTTTACCACCTCAGCCACAGCATTGTGGCAGTGGTTGCGTTCGCTGACGTCGGCCTTGACCAGCATGCAGCGCCGGCCTTCGGCTTCGACGGCCCTCTTCGTCTCTTCGGCATCCTTGTCCTCGGTTAGATAGACGATCGCGACGTCCGCGCCTTCGCGCGCATAAAGCACGGCCACGGCTCGGCCGATGCCTGAATCGCCGCCTGTGATGACGGCTACTTTGCCATCTAGTTTTTTTGATCCGATATAGAATGGCGCATCATAGAGCGGCGCCGGCTCAATCGCCCATTCGTGCCCCGGCTTCGGCTGGTGCTGTTCAGGAAAGGGCGGCTCGGGATATTTGCGTGCTCCGGCCTGCATGGCGCCTTGTTGCTTGCCGTTGCCCTTCGATTTGTCCTTGGCGTCGATGCCGCGCTGGATGTGGCGTTGCTTGGCGGCCTCGCCGGCGATTTCCGATTTCATCTGCATGGCTGTCTCCTTGGCTTGGAGAAGGGACAACGCATGTCCGGCGAAAAAGTTTACGCGACGGCGTCATTCCTTCAGTAGCGAACCAAAACGCCAGGAAATCGACCGGCGTTGCCCAACTGGCAACGAATGACGCGGCCGGACGTTTGGGCAGAAGCGGTGTCCGAGAACCTGAAGGCGCGCTAGCCAGGCAGAAGGTATTCCGAGGCTGGTGACCTGGAGATTTCCCGCTTCTCGGCCGTACAGGCGATTTTGACACTGGATCGCGCCAAGGGAGAGGAAAATGGCTGAAGGTCATACCAAACTAAGCGGGCCGGACCTGGTCGAGGGCATCGCGTTATCCGACCTTCCCGATGGCGGAAAGCTCCTCGGCCATTGCGGCGATGAGCAGGTGCTGCTGGTGCGCCGCGGGGCCGAGGTCTTCGCCATCGGGGCGACATGCACACATTATGGCGGGCCGCTCGTCGACGGTCTTGTGGTGGAAGACACCGTCCGGTGCCCCTGGCATCACGCGTGCTTCGACTTGCGTACAGGCGAGGCCTTGCGCCCCCCTGCTTTTAATCCACTCGCTTGCTGGTCGGTGGAACAACGCGATGATCGGATATTCGTGGGAGAAAAGCGCAAACGGACGGCACCGAAGCAGCGCAATGGAAGCTCCGGCCAGGTTCCGCAGAAAATCGTCATTATCGGTGGCGGCGCGGCCGGTTTCGCGGCGGCAGAAAAGCTGCGGCGCGAACACTATCTAGGCAGCATTGTCATGCTCAGCAACGACGAAGCGCCGCCCGTTGATCGGCCCAATCTTTCCAAGGACTACCTCGCCGGCAAAGCACCTGAGGATTGGATTCCGCTCCGCCGAGAAAGCTTCTACTCGAAGAACGATATCGACCTGCGTCTCAATGCGAACGTCGCCAGCATCGATGCACGTTCTGGCGAAGTTGTACTCGCGGACGGGGCCCGGACTCCCTACGACAGGCTACTCCTTGCGACCGGAGCCGAACCGGTTCGCCTGACCATACCCGGCGCCGACCAACCACACGTTCACACGCTGCGCTCGTTCGCAGACTGCAAGGCGATCATCGAGCGAGTCACGACTGGGCGCCGCGCCGTCGTGCTTGGCGCCAGTTTCATTGGACTCGAGGTTGCCGCGGCCCTGCGCTCGCGCGAGATCGAAGTTCATGTCGTGACGCCGGAAAAACGGCCCATGGAACGGATCCTGGGTCCGCAAATGGGCGACTTCATCCGCGCCCTCCATGAGGAGAATGGTGTCGTATTCCATCTCGAGGACACCGCGAGCAGCATCGACGGCAGCAAGGTGAAACTCAGCAGTGGCGATACGTTGGCGGCGGATTTCGTCGTCGCCGGCATCGGCGTGCGACCGCGGACAGGGCTTGCCGAAACGGCGGGGCTCATCCTTGACAGCGGTGTCGTCGTGAACGCCTTTTTGGAGACGAGCGCACCAGGCATCTTCGCGGCCGGCGACGTTGCGCGGTGGCCAGATCCTCACAGTGGCGAGAACATTCGGGTCGAGCATTGGGTGGTTGCCGAGAGGCAGGGGCGAACCGCGGCCCTCAACATGCTCGGCCATCGCGAGAAATTCGTCGCCGTGCCTTTCTTCTGGAGCCAGCATTACGATGTTCCCATCAACTACGTCGGCCATGCCGCGCAATGGGACGAGATCGTGGTCGATGGAGACATCTTTGCCAAGGATTGCCTGCTCCGCTTCAAGCGCGAAGGGCGTACGCTCGCTGTCGCTTCGATCTTCCGCGACATCGAAAGTCTAGGGGCCGAGGTGGAAATGGAGCGCCAAATGGCCTAGCGAGCGCCCCGCCTTCCGTGGCGATCAGCATTCAATTGCGCTTCCTGACTGGAGCTCGCGGGCAATGATCCAGTCGGCTGCCGCCGCGAGATCGGCGACGGTAGCGGTCGGCTGCGGATCAAACCGTTTCTCATCGCCCTGCCGGTATTTGCCTGTCCGCACCAGCAATGCGCCCGAAAGTCCGGCGCGCAGGGCGCCAGCTGTATCGGCCTCGGCGTCGTCGCCGACCATGATCGCCTGATCTGGCAGACAGTCCATGCTTGCCAGCGCCGACAGAAAGAATGCCGGCGAGGGCTTGCCGAGAACGTTTGCGCGTTTCAGGGAGGCAAATTCCAATGCCGCGACGAATGGCCCTGCATCGAGGCTGAGCCCGCCGTCAGCATCCCGAAACGTCCGGTTGGTGGCAAGGGCCAGCAATTCGGCCCCCGCGCTCAGCTCGCGGAACGCATCATTCAACGCCGCATATGTGAAGGCATCTCCGGCATCGCCGACGATGACGGCGCGCTTGTCGCGATCCGGCAGTTCGCAAAAATCCGGCGCAAGGCCGGGGTGAACCAACAAGTATGGCGCACGGCCATTCCGAAGGAGCCATTCGCGTGCAGCGTGCGCCGGGGTGAAAACGTCTGCGGTGGTAACCGTGAGTCCCATCGCCTCCAGACGTTGGAGGACGCTCTGTTTCGACGAGCGCGTGGTATTGCTTACGAAGCGTATGGCCAAACCGGCCTGGCGCAACCGCGCGACGGCGTCGATCCCGCCTGGTATGGCGGTCTCGCTATCATAGATGACGCCTGCGAGGTCCAGCAGTACACCCCTGATCATCGGTCCAGCATGACCACGAGTCCGCCATGCGTCAAATCCGGAACTAGGCCATTGTTGTTCCTTTTGGATCAGGGCGGGCAGGCGCACTCGATTAACCGACGGTCATTGCCACCATTCGGGGAAGGCCGTGCGTGCGGCTTCGGCCAGCGTCGCGATCTCCTCGTCGGGAACTGAGCTGTACGGCCAGAGCAGTCGCGGGCCAAGCGGCGCCCAGCCGCCGGCCGCCGCCATCGCTTTGTCGAGCGCCGCATCGCTGACATCGTAGCGAGCGCGAAAAGGCAGAACGTGGGTGGCGAGAAAACTCTGGATGCGCGTCTCGACCTCGGCAGCGGCCGCCGCATCGGTGCGGATCATACGCCACCACGTCACCGCGCCCTTCGGGTTGAGGCAGGCGACATTGGAGTAGCTGCCGTGGGCGCCCTGGACATACCCCGTCGCCAGCGCATGGCCGGGCACGAAGACCGAAAATCCCGGCAGTTCGCGACGCATGTCGGCGTACCAGCTGGTATCGCCGCCCGGCAGCTTGGCGCCGATCAGCGAGGGCACGGCTGCACGCAGCCTGGCGATGCCTTCGAGCGTCAGGCGGCGCTTGGCGTGCGGTGGATTGTAGAGCACCAGCGGGGTGTCAGGCGCAGTCTCGCACAGCCCACCGACGAAGCGCATGACCTCGTCGTCGCTGGGCGGCCACCAGTCGGGCAAGGTGAATTGCACTGCCGCCGGGCGAAGCGCCGACACCCGCGTCAGACGGTCGCGCGCGACGCGCGGATTGGACTGGCTGATGCCGATCTGGAAAGGCAGGCGCGCGCGGCCGGCTATCGTGGCCACCAGGTCGCAAAGCCGGTCGAACTCGGGCTCGGTCTGGCAGTGGAATTCGCAGGCGGTGCCGTTGGAATAGATGCCGTCGACTCCCGATGCGCAGAGCCGCGCGATCGTCTCTGCCGTCGCCTCCCAATCGATCGCTCTACGATCGTCGATGGCCAGCATCACTGCACCCCAGACACCGCGCGGCGCATGTGCGGGCAAGTGGGTCAGGTGGTCGTCAGCGCGCATCGGCGATTTCGTGCTCGCGCCGGGTTTCGTTCGACGCAAAAGCGGCCTCGATGATGCCAATGATCTTGCGTCCATAGGCACCGTCGACCGGCACCGGCTTGTCGTCCGCAATGGCATCGCGCATTGCGCTCCATTCGCGCACCAGCGCGTTGTGCATCCAGTTCGGCTCGAACGAGCCGGGCAGGTCGGTCCAGACCGTATCGCGGCCAAGCATCGTGCCGCGGTCCATGTCGATACGCAGCGTTCCCCGCTCGCAGACCAGGTCCATGGCGTAAGTGGTGGCGCCGTTGCGATAGCCAACGCTCTGCACCTGGCCGAGCCCGCCGCCGGCGAAGCGAAGTCCGAGCAGGGCGGTGTCGTCGGCTTCCTGGTCATGGAACTTGGCGCCGAGCATGGCGCTCACCGACACGACGTGTTCATCCATCAGCCAGACCAGGCGGTCGAGCGCATGAATACCGGCCGTCAACAGCATGCCGCCGCCGGTTGCTTTGCGCAGATGCCAGTCGCGGCGATTGTGCTCCATCCAGAGCTTGATGATCCAACTCGATCCGATGAGCGGCCGGCCGAGCGCTCCTTCCTCGAGCATTTGCCTGGCCGCCATGCAGGGCAGGGCGAAATGCATGAGATGGGCGACCATCAGCTTGACGCCACCGGCGGCCACAGCAGCATTGATCGCATCGCAGGCCGCCGCCGTCGGCGCCATCGGCTTTTCCAGCATGATGTGCTTGCCGGCCTCTGCTGCGCCGATGGCCATTTCGGCATGAAGATGGTGAGGGCTGGCGATGAGGACAGCGTCGACATCCTTGTCGTCCAGCAGCTTGCGCCAGTCGGTATAGCCGCGGCCACCGTGTTCAGCGGTGAAGCCGGCCAGGGCATCGTTATTCCCGCGGCACGATGCGACGAGATGCAGGCCGTGCACTTCCTTGATTGCCCTTGCATGGGCCGCGCCGAAATCGCCAGCCCCGATAATGCCTATTCCAATCATCGTCTTGCCTTTTCATACGCGGCATCGATCAGCGACATCGCCGCAACATAGTCATCGATCGAAATCGCCGGCGGCGCTTTTCGAGCCAGCCGGGAGAGCGTGTCGCTCATGCAGAGGCGGTAGCGCGTCGCCGGCAACTCGATCGGCAAGTCGACGATAGCGCCATCGTCAAGTGTCGCACAGATGGCGCGGTCGCCATAGTCGATGAGGGTCGCATTCTTACTGACGATGCGCCATTCGAAGTCGCCGCCGGGGCGCATTGACGCGAAAGTGTATCCTGCCTCGACGAGGAACAACGCTCCGGCAGAGTCTTCCAGTACAAGCAGCGCATGGTCCTCGACCGGGGCGCGGTGAATGCGGTTCTCGATCGAAACGGCTTTGAGCCCAAGCCCGCCGGTTGCCAGGCTGAGCGCGGCGTCCACGCCGTGTATGCCGAGGTTCCTCAGCGCGCCGCCGCCGCCGATCGCCGGATCCACGACCCAGGCGACGCCTTCGGCCGCATAGCGCTGCGGCGGGCCATTGACCAGCCGGAACTGGCAATGCGCAACCGCACCGGCCCGGCCTTGCTGGCGCAGCCG
Organism: Mesorhizobium sp. M5C.F.Cr.IN.023.01.1.1; assembly: GCF_003997585.1. Classification (NCBI taxonomy): domain Bacteria; kingdom Pseudomonadati; phylum Pseudomonadota; class Alphaproteobacteria; order Hyphomicrobiales; family Phyllobacteriaceae; genus Mesorhizobium; species Mesorhizobium sp. M5C.F.Cr.IN.023.01.1.1. Next base: position 24,541 of record NZ_RZSU01000068.1, read on the forward strand.
TTCAAAGGCGGTGACGGCCGGTCCAAAGCGGTTGGGCAGGGGAACGCTGACAAAGGTCCGGTGCTGCCTCGCCAGGTCGCGCAGCCCGGCCAACGCTCCGGTGCTGCTCGCCGCCGGCTTTTCCAGGATCAGCGGTATGCCGGCTTCGATGACGGCACGCGCCCGCGCGAGCACCGTAGAAGGATGTCCCATCAGCAGGATCACGTCCGGTGGGCTGGAGAGGGTTTTCGCAAAATCGGTGATGAGCGGCAAATGATGACGCGTCGCGAAGGCGCGCGCATGCTCCGCGTCCCCATCCCAAATGCCGGCAATCTCAGCACCACAAGCACGTGCGGCGTCGAGATGCATTTCGGCGTGCCAATGGCTCGAACCGGCCAGGATGATCTTCATTTCAGAGACGAATCCTTCCTGCTTGCAGGATATCCTACAAGTCGCTATGCTACAAGCATGACCGCTTTGGGATGCGCCATCGGGCGCAATTGCAGCGGCGCTGGGAGCAAAATGTCGGAACCCAAATCGATCTCGGGACCCAAATCCATGTCGGAACCCAAGTCGATCGAACCGCTGACCCGACCGCCGCTGCTTCACGTCAGCGTGCAGGAGAGCCTCAGGAAATATATCCAGAGCAACAAGCTCAAGGCAGGCGATCCCTTGCCTCCGGAGACCTTCCTGGCGCAGCGGCTCGGCGTCGGCCGCAACTCGGTGCGCGAAGCGATCAAGGCGCTGGAGTCGATCGGGATTCTGGAGACGCGTCGCGGCATCGGCGTGTTCGTCAAGGAATTCTCGTTCAAGCCCTTGCTGGATAATTTGGCATATGGCCTGCAAGACTCGTTGCGCGACGTCGAGGAGCTGCGCGAGATCCGCCGCGTCCTTGAAACCGGCCTCATCGCCAAGACCATCGAGATGATCAGCGCCGAAGACATCGCCGCGCTGCGCCAGCTGACCGAAAGCATGCGGCGGCGCGCCGAGCGCCAGGAGAGCTTTGCCGAGGAGGACCAGCAATTCCACCAGCTGCTGTTCCGCTGCCAGAACAATCACATGCTGAGCGCGCTGATCGACATCTTTTGGGTGGCGTTCAACAAGGCCTCGAACTTCACCAGCCTCGACAATCCGACACCGCTGGCGACATGGCGCGACCATGACGAGATCGTCGAGGCCGTCGCCGCCAAGGATGTCGACCGGGCGCGTCAGCGCCTCGACGACCACTACAGGGGGATTCAGCAAGTCATTGCCAAAAACCGAACCACCTGACCCAACGCCGAACTACCTGACAATGCCAAGGGAGGAAACCATGCGCATCAAGACTATCGCTCGTCATCTGGCCATCACCGGACTGCTGCTCGGCGGCCTGGCCACCAGCGTCCAGGCACAGGGCGCCAAGACCATAACCGGGGGCTTCGACGTCGGTCCCGGCGGCTTTCCCAAGAACTTCAATCCGCTGGCTGCGACCGGCGGCTTTACCTGGCTCAGCACCTATTTTGAACCGCTGGTCATCTTCAACGCCGAACTGACCGAACTCGAAGGCGATCTGGCCAAGGACTACAAGGTCAGCGACGATCAGCTGACCTATACGTTCAACCTTGTCCAAGAGACCTGGCACGACGGCAAGCCGTTCACATCCAGGGATGTCAAGTTCACGCTTGAGCTCGCCAGGAACAAGGCGTCCGGCAGTCTGTTTGCCGCCCGTCTCGGCGATATCGCGTCGGTCGACGCGCCGGACGATCGCACCGTCGTCGTCAAACTGTCGAAGCCCAACGGCTCCTTCCTGTCCATTCTCTCGCAGGTGATGATCCTGCCGGAGCATGCCCTGGCCGGGATGCCACCGGAGTCGCTAGCCACAAGCACCTGGTGGTCCACCACTCCGGTCGGCACCGGCCCCTTCAAATTCAATCGCTATGTCAGCGATCAATATGTCGAGCTGGCCGCGGATGACGACTATCGCAGCGGCAAGCCGAAGGTCGATGTGCTCATCAACCGGTATTTTGAGAGCCCGGCGGCGGCCGTTGCCGCGCTGCGCGCCGGCGAAATCCAGTTCACCTATGTCGAACCCGACGACGCGGTATCCTTCAAGAGCGACAGCAATTTCAAGGTGATCGAGGGCGCTTCTTATGTGGTCAACTACATCGGCCTGAACCAGAAGGTCGAGCTCTTTAGGGATGTTCGCGTCCGCCAGGCGATCATGTACGCGATCGATCGAAATGCCATCATCGAGAGCCTCTATGGCGGGGCGGCCAAACCGGCCAACTGCGGCTACGTCGCGCCGCATCTGCTCCCCGAAGGCCTCGAACCCTATGCCTACGATCCGGCAAAGGCCAAGGCCCTGCTTGCCGAGGCGGGCTGGGACAAGATCAACGGCGACAAACCCATCACCTTGCTGACCTATTACGGCTCGCCGCAAGCGGCCAATGTGATGGCCGCCATCCAGTCGATGCTGGCCGAGGTCGGGATCAACGTGGTGCCGCGCGTCGTCGATACGCCGACCTATAACGGCATCGTCTACAAGGAAGGCACGCCGGACTGGAACGCGTTTCCGATGGTCTATGCCGGCCTGCAGAACGGTCCGAATCCGGCTGGCATCAGCCCGGGTCTCAACAAGTCCCAGATTCCGCCGGCAGGCTTCAACACCATGCGCATTGAGTTCGACGATCTGAGCGCTGCATTGGACGCTGCGCTCGGCCAGACCGATCCGGCCAAGATCGATCAATCCTGGCAGGAAGTCTGCAAGGTGATGAACAAGGATCTGCCCTGGGCGACGTTATGGGTGGCCAACCGCTATGGCGTGGCCTCCAACAAGCTGCGTGACTTCGTCTGGACGCCGGCGCCGGCCGGCGGTCCTTATGCGGCTCACCCGGAACGCTGGGACATCGAGTAACAACGCTTGGCAGGCCACTCCCAGCCCGCCGTGCAAGGCGCCGGCATGATGCCGGCTCCGCTCACCATCATTACGGACAGCCAATGCTGAGTTTCATTGCCCGCCGCAGCGCTGCAGGACTGTTGATGCTGGTCGCCTTGAGCGTCCTCATCTTCATTCTGCTGCGGCTGGCGCCCGGCGATCCGATCGACGCATATATCAACCCGTCCAGCCCGATGTCTGCTTCCGACCTCGAAGTCCTGCGCGACCGGCTTGGGCTCGACCAGCCGCTTCCCGTGCAATACCTCGCCTGGCTTCGCGCAGCACTCAGCGGCGACTTCGGCTATTCGATCCAACGCAGCGGCGTTGCCGTGCTGCCCCTGGTCATGGAGCGCATCGGCCCAACCGCGCTGTTGATGGGTACGGGCCTGGCCATCGCCATCGTGCTCGGCATTTCTGCCGGAATTTTCTCCGCCGTCCGCCGTAACGCGCTGCCCGACATCATCCTGTCGGTGGTTGCTTTCGTCGGCATCTCCAGCCCGGCTTTTCTGACGGCACTTCTCGGACTGTACTTTTTCTCGGTGCTGCTGCGGTGGGCGCCATCAGGCGGCATGCAGACCGCTGGCGCACCCTTTTCCGTATCGGACGTGCTCGCGCACCTCGTCCTGCCCGCCTGCCTGCTGTCCATCGGACACGCCGCGCTGATCATGCGCTACATGCGCGCGTCGCTGCTGGAAGTGCTCAACCAGGACTATGTGCGGACCGCGCGTGCCAAGGGAGTGCGCGAATTTTGGGTGATCATCAAGCACGCGACGCGCAATGCGCTGTTGCCTGTTATCACCCTGATCGGCTCGACGGTCGGCATCGCGATCGGCGGCGCCATCTTCCTCGAAAGCGTGTTCAACTGGCCGGGCATGGGGCTGCTGCTGGTCAACGCGGTCGGCACACGGGATTACCCGGTGATCATGGGCGCCACTCTGGTAATCGGCATCTGCGTCATTCTGGTCAATCTCCTGACCGACATCGTCTATGCCGTCGTCGACCCACGCATACAGGTGTCGTGATGACGATCACCGCGCCAGATCCGACCGTCGACCCGACAGCCGTACCGCAAACCAAAGGACCGCTCCGCCGCGCGCTCGACCGTTTCTTTGAGAATCGTGCGGCGCGCGCCGGTCTGCTTATCATCGTCCCCATCCTGCTGGCGGTTTCGACCTATCATTTATGGTGGCCGTTCAGCCCCAACGCCATCGACCTCAGGGCGATCAACAAGGGACCGTCCGCCATTCATTGGCTAGGCAGCGACGGCGTCGGCCGCGACGTCATGGCCCGGCTGATGCAAGGCGGGCGGATCTCGCTGCTGGTCGCCGTCTGCTCCGTCGCCATCTCGATCGTCATCGGCTTCCTCGTCGGCGCCGTCGCCAGCTTCGGCGGACGTCTTGTCGACGGCACGGTGATGCGCTTCGTCGACCTCGCAATGACGCTGCCGCCGGTGATCTTCCTGCTCGTGCTCGCTTCGATAGCCGGCACCGGCATTGCCCCGACCATCCTGGTGATCTCGCTGCTCTCCTGGCCGGTGCTGTCGCGCATGGTGCGCGCCCGGCTGCTCGAGCTGCGCGAGCGTGACTTCGTCGTTGCCGCCCGCGGCATGGGGGCGGGGCTGCCGCATCTCCTGTTCCGTCACGGCCTGCCGAACTGCATCGACATTCTTGTCGTCTACGCCACGCTGCAGATCGCCAACGCCATTCTGCTCGAAGCTGGCCTCTCCTTCCTCGGCCTCGGCATCGCGCCGCCCGAAGCCAGCTGGGGCAACATGCTCAATCTCGCCCGCTCCACAGTGGTGCTCGAACAATATCCCTGGCAATGGATGTTTCCCGGCGCCGTGCTCGTGCTCACCGTCCTGGCCATCAACTTCATCGGCGATGGCTTGCGCGATGCATTCGACCCTCGTTCCGATCTCAACTGACCCAAAGGTTTTTCAAAATGCCCCTGTTTACCGGTGTCGTGCCACCCGTCGTCACCCCGCTCCATTCCGATTTCACCATTGATTTTGCGTCGTTCACCCGGACGATCGAAAACCTGCTCGACGGCGGCGTTCACGGGCTCTTCGTGCTCGGCTCGACCAGCGAGGTGGTCTTCCATGACGAGGCCGGCCGCAGGGCCATCATCGAGCACGCGGTCAAGGTCAACAACGGCCGCGTTCCGATCTTCGCCGGGGTCATCGACCCGACGACCGATCGTGTCATCAACCACGCCAAGATGGCCAGATCGGCCGGCGCCGACGCCGTCGTGGTCACCGCGCCGTTTTATACCCGCACCAGCCAGCCCGAGATCGGCGATCACTTCCGCTATATCAAGGACGCGGTCGACATCCCCATCATCGCCTACGACATCCCGGTCTGCGTTCACGTCAAGCTGGAGCGCAAGACCACGGTCGGCCTTGCCGGCGAGGGCGTTATCGCCGGGATCAAGGATTCCAGCGGCGATGACGGCAATCTGCGTTATGTGCTCAAGGATATGGCCAACGATCCGAATTTTTTCGGCATGACCGGGTCCGAGATACTGGTCGACAGCGTGCTTGCCATGGGCGCGCATGGTGTCGTGCCAGGCCTCGCCAATGTCGACCCGCACGGCTACGTCAAGCTGTGGAACCTGATGCAGGCGGGTCAGCACGCCGAAGCCCGCCTGGAGCAGGAGCGGCTGCTGAAGCTGTTCGAGATCGTCTGGATCTCGCTCGGCAGGACAAGCGCCGGCTCGGCCGGCGTCGGCGCCTTCAAGACCGCGATGAAGAGCCTCGGCATCATCGCCTCCAACACCATGGCGCGACCGCAACGCAGCTTGAACGACGAGGAAACCGCAAAGGTCGAAATTGTCCTGCGCGACGTCGGGTTGCTGCGCTGACCGTGGACGCTCCGATTCTCTCGATTTCCGGTCTGCGGGCGGTGTTCCGTATCGCCGGACGCGACATCGCCGCCGTGCAGGACGTCGATCTGGTGATAGGTTCGGGCGAGACGGTTGCGCTCGTCGGCGAATCCGGATCGGGCAAATCCGTCACCAGCCTGTCGATCATCGGCCTGCTGCCGAAGAAGATCGGACACATCGCCGAGGGATCGATCGCGCTGCGGCGCAGGGATGGCACGGTCACCGAGCTCACCGGCCTCGATCCCGAGTCGCTGCGCAAGGTGCGCGGCAACGACATCGGCATGGTGTTCCAGGAGCCGATGACCAGCCTCAATCCGGTCTATACCATCGGCGAACAGATCGCCGAGCCGATCCGCATCCATCTCGGCAAGTCGCATCGTGACGCGGCCGCCGACGCCGTGCGGCTGCTGGCTCAGGTCGGCATTCCCGACCCTGATCGGCGGGCGCGGCAATACCCGCACGAGCTGTCGGGAGGGATGCGCCAGCGCGCCACCATCGCCATGGCCTTGTCCTGCGATCCGACCCTGCTGATCGCCGACGAGCCGACCACCGCGCTCGACGTCACCATTCAGGCCCAGATTCTTGACCTGCTGGCCGAGCTGCAAGCGCAACGCGGCATGGGCATTCTGTTCGTCACGCACAATCTCGGCGTCGTTGCCGAGATCGCCGACAGGGTCGCGGTGATGTATGCTGGGCGCATCGTGGAATCGGGTCCGGTGAGCGAGGTGTTCACCCGTCCGCGTCATCCCTACACCGCTGGGCTGATGCGTTCGGTGCCGCGGCTTGGCCAAGCCACCACGCTGAAGGCAGCAGGAACGCCGCTTCCAACCATCGCCGGCAATGTTCCGTCGCTGGCCTTGTTGCCTAAGGGCTGCTCCTTCGCGCCGCGTTGCGCCCTGGCTATCGATGCCTGCCGCGCTGCGGTACCGCCACTATTCGCGGCGACGTCGACCCAGCAAAGCCGTTGTTTGCGCTGGGAGGATCTCTGACCGTGGACGCCCCCTTCCTTTCGGTCAAGCACCTGACCAAGCATTTTGCGCCGACGGCGTTCTCGCGCGGTCCCGTCGTCAGGGCGCTGGAAGATATTTCCTTCGATATTGCGCGCGGCCAGGTGGTCGGCCTCGTCGGTGAATCCGGATCGGGCAAGACCACGATCGGCCGCTCGGTGCTGCGTCTCATCGAGCCGACATCCGGCGAAATAAGCTTTGACGGCATCGATATCACCAAGCTGAGCGCCGGGCCGCTGGCTCGCCAGCGCCGAAAGATGCAGTATATTTTCCAGGATCCGTTCGCCAGCCTGTCGCCGCGCATGACCATCGGGCAGATCCTGACCGAAGGCCTGGATATTCAGGGCATCGGCAACAGGCGCGAGCGGCGGGCGAGGGCGGAGAAGGCACTTGCTGCGGTCGAGTTGCCAGTCGATGCCTATGATCGCTACGCCCACGAATTTTCGGGCGGGCAGCGTCAGCGCATCGGCATCGCCAGGGCGCTTACGCTCGAACCCGAATTCATCGTCGCCGACGAGCCGGTCTCTGCCCTCGATGTCTCCATTCAGGCGCAAATCATCAATCTTCTGCGCGACCTGCAGGTCCGGCTCGGTCTGACCATGCTGTTCATTTCGCATGACCTGGCCGTCGTCGAATATATCTGCGACACGGTGATCGTTCTCTATCTCGGGCGCATCATGGAAGTTGCACCGGCGGCCGCGCTCTATGCCCGTCCGCAGCATCCCTATACGCGCGCGCTGCTCTCGGCCATTCCGTCGCTCGACCCACTCGCCAGGCAAGGCCGGCAGGTGCTGAAGGGCGATATTCCAAGCCCCGCAAATCCGCCAACCGGGTGTGTTTTCCGAACCCGTTGCCCGGTTGCGCTGGACGCTTGTGCTGGCATTGTCCCACCGCTGCGGGCAACGTCCGATGGCCATCTGAAGGCCTGCATTCGCGACGACATCGCCTAGCACTCACTCGATACCCCCGCGCGCGGAAATTGAGCTACTTGTCTTTCCAGAAATCGGCGTGGAGTTGCGCCGCTTCATCGGCAAGCAGCGGGCCGACGACTTCAGTCGGACGCTGCCCAGCTTCGAAAACGATCGTGCAGGGCAGGTCGAGTGTGGGATTCTCGACGTGTGCACCCGTCAGAGCCTTCATGTCATGCTCAGCTAGCCCGAACACGACGCGTCCGATACCCGCCCAATAGATTGTCCCAGAACACATCGCGCAAGGTTCGGCCGAAGTGTAGAGCATGCAGGAGGCCAGCTTTTCGAGACTGAAATTCATCCCCGCCCACGAGGCCAGCAGCCTTTCGGCATGAGCGGTGCGGTCGCCCCCTCCGGATTTGTAACCGTTGAGTTGCTCGCGCAACACATTGCCGTCTTTGTCAGCGAGGAGCGAACCAAAGGGATGTTCGCCAGCATCGCGGGCCTTGCGCGCGACTTCGAACGCCTGACGGAGCAGGCGCTCATCATAGGGGCGTTGTGGCATCGGCAGATCCTCCGGCAGCGCCGTTTGATCATAGTGCCGAACAATCCGCCGTCTCAAGTCGGCGGATTCAGTCAACAACCTAGTAGGCACGCCGGCGCGGTAGCCGCGGCCCGAATCAAAATCACACGGGTCGATCCGTTCGAGCTTGAAGTTCGGCTATTCAAACGGTGACGGCGGTAGGATGAAATCCGGGCCGGTACAGAAGTCTTCGGCGACGCGGGGTTGGCATCCATAAGACGTCGCTCGCGCTTGGCGCTAGGCCCGGACGAGGACTATTGAGCTTGCGTAAGCCATTTGGGCCTGGGCACAGCCTGCAACAGGCTTTGCGTATATTCGTGGCGAGGCGCCCCGAACAGCGCCGAGGTTTGGCCTTCCTCGACAATCCTTCCATCTTTCATGACCATGATCCGGTCCGCGAAATGGCGCACGATCGGCAAATCATGTGTGATGAAAATATATGAGAGGCGGAGCCTGGTCCTAAGGTCGGCCAGAAGGTCGATGACCTGCGCCTGGATAGAGACGTCGAGCGCCGAAACCGCCTCGTCGCAGACGATCAGTTCCGGCTCACTCGCAAGCGCGCGCGCAATGGCGATGCGCTGTCGCTGGCCGCCGGAAAACTGGTGCGGGTAGCGGTCGGCGTGCTCCGGCAACAGCCCAACCAATTCCAGGAGCTCTGCCACTCGAGCTTTCCACCTGTTCTTCGGCAGAATATCGCGGTGGATCACCCAGGGTTCGGAAATGATGGAGTAAACGCGCATGCGCGGATTCATCGATCCGAATGGATCCTGGAAGACCATCTGGACCTTGCGCCGAAACGCCATAAGACGCTTCTCGTTCATTTCGAAGATGTTCTCACCGGCAAACACGGCCTTGCCTGAGCTTGGCGTGTTCAGCCCCAACAGCATGCGTGCGACGCTCGATTTGCCGGAGCCGGATTCGCCGACAATGCCGAGCGTTTCTCCTCTCCTGACTTCGAAGCTTATGTCATCCACCGCCTTGAACGTCCGCTTGCTGCTGAAGGCTCCGGAAGCAAGCACGTAATGCTTGGTGAGATGTTCCACCTTGAGCAGGGTTTCGACGGCGATCTTCGTCGAACGCCTGTTCGGCGCCTCCGCTGCGTTGCCGTGGGGCAGGGCGGAGATGAGGCGGCGCGTATAGCCGTGCTGCGGATTGCTGAAGACCTCCTTGGCGATGCCTGTCTCCACAACCTTGCCGCCGTTCATGACGATAATCCGGTCCGCCATGGCAGCAGCGACTTCGAGGTCGTGGGTAATCATGATCAACGCCATGCCGGTCTCAAGCTGGAGATCGCGCAGCAGATCGAGGATCTGCGCTTGCACGCTGACGTCCAGAGCGGTCGTCGGCTCATCGGCGATCAGGATGTCCGGTTTCAACGCGATCGCCATGGCAATCATCACGCGCTGACGTTGTCCGCCGGAGAACTGATGCGGATAGAAGTCGACGCGGTTTTCCGGCTCTGGAATGCCGACGCGCCGAAGCAGTTCTATCGTCTTGGCGCGTGCGTCCTTGCCGGCTCCCGCGCCGTGGCTCTCATAGATCTCCTTGATCTGACGCCCCACCGTGTAGACT
>NZ_RZSU01000069.1:0-34043 GCF_003997585.1 Mesorhizobium sp. M5C.F.Cr.IN.023.01.1.1
CTGCTTGCCACCCGTTGGAGCCAGCCGGCACTGGCTGGCTAGCCCGTGATCCCCTGGATTCAGCTTGATTCAGCAAACACGCCTGACGGCGGACAGGAACTCCGGCTGAAGCGGCGCGGTCCCGAGTTCTCGATCATGCTCGGCGCGAACGAACTGATGAACAGCCGGCTCAGCGGTTCCGAGGAAGCGCTGGCCAGACTGTCCTGCGAAAGGATTGTCGGACGCCGGCAACCCAGAATCCTGATCGGTGGGCTCGGCATGGGCTTTACGCTGCGCGCCGCGCTTGCCGAGCTTGGTGCCGGTGCCGGCATCGTTGTCGCCGAGTTGGTACCCGCCGTCGTGGCGTGGGCGCGCGGCCCGATGGCCTCTGTGTTCGGTGGCTGTCTCGACGATCCGCGTGTGACTATTCGCGAGGCGGATGTCGGGCAGATCGTACGATCGGAAGCCTTGGCCTGGGATGCCATCCTGCTCGACGTCGACAATGGGCCGGAAGGGATTGTCCACAGGGCCAATGACGCTCTTTACAGTATAGCCGGCTTGAACAGCGCGAGAGCAGCGCTCAAGCCCGGCGGCGTACTGGCGGTCTGGTCACAGGGGCCCGACAGCGGCTTTACCCGCAGACTCAAGCAGGCGGGCTTCGCGGTCGAGGAAGTTGGGCTCCGCGCCAATGGCAAGCGCGGGGCACGCCACGTCATCTGGATCGCGACCAACGAGCAATAGGCCGAATTCTCTTTGCGAAGCTGTGAACATCGAAGAGCTCGAGACGGCAGCCTCGCCATCAGCCAATCGCCGGCCGCACGTTCTTCAATCCTCGTGCAGCACAAACTCCAGATAGAGATTACGCTGTAGCATCGAGTGGTTGTCGTCCGAGATCAGCGACACCATCAGTGCGCCGTCGTCGCGGGTCCAGACGTCGAGCCCTTCCATATTGTCGATCTGGTAGGCCATGTCGGCTTCCATCAGCACCGGCCCGTCGGCAACGGCGCCCTTCTCGACGCTTTCGCCATAGATGCGCCTCAGCCGCATCTTGACGCCGCCAGCCATCGAAAAGCTGCGCTCCAAAAGCAAGAGATCGCCGTCCGGCAGGAATGCGCCGTCGGTAATGTCGAAATTGCCGTTGCGCTTGACGGTGAAGACGCCCTTGTGCGGCCCTTCGATAACAGCCGCATAGATGTTGCCGGCCTTGTCGAGGCTCTTCTCCGATACCACGACCAGCCCGCCTTGGTGCTGGCCGTTAGGATGGGCGTGGGTGACGGTCTCAAAGCCGCGATTCCGGCGAAGCTCCCAGGCTGGAATCAGGAAATCCAATTGCTTGAACGGCGGCTCCATATCGTGCAGGTCGATCTTGAACTGGGAAACACGGTGGTTGCGCTCGAAGCCGACCGTGGCAATACCGCCCTTAACCGCAAGGCCTTCGGCGTCGACCTCCCATTTCTCGTCAATCTGGCCCGCCTTGTCGACCATCTGCTGCATGCGGAAATTCCGCATGCCCGATGGGCGCTTGTCCGCATCATGGGTAACCGTGCCGAAGAACCAGAAACCGGTGTCGGCGACGCCGATGAAATCACTGCCGGGCGCGAGGAAGCGAAACGCCGACAAAGCGCCGAAATCGCGTGACGGCGAGGTCATTTCCAGCCCGCCGACGAATTCGAGCGGACCGAACCGCTTTTCGTCACGGCCGATATGAAACCGGTCTATCAGCCGTTCCGAGATTTCGATCGGCTCGACCGAAACGCTGCCCGCGGCGATGCAAGGCGACAGGGCGATGCCGGCAACGAACAGCGTTGTGACGGCGAAAAGCGTCTGCCGAAAGCCGCCCCGCGAAAAAATCATCCGGCGCGCCGCATGCCGCCGCGTCGCGTGTCCCGCGTACTTTCCTCGCCAAACAGTGAGGCCAGTTGCTCGGTCATGGCGCCGGCCAGTTCCTCGGCATCGACGATGGTGACGGCGCGGCGATAGTAGCGGGTAACGTCATGGCCGATGCCGATGGCCAAAAGCTCGACCGGCGAGCGCGTCTCGATCAGTTCGATCACCGCGCGCAGATGCCGTTCGAGATAGTTGCCCGGATTAACCGACAGCGTCGAATCGTCGACCGGCGCGCCGTCCGAGATCATCATCAGGATCTTGCGCTGCTCCGGCCGGGCGATCAGGCGGTTGTGCGCCCACAGCAGCGCCTCGCCGTCGATATTCTCCTTGAGCAGGCCCTCGCGCATCATCAGCCCGAGATTGCGGCGCGCCCGCCGCCACGGATGGTCGGCGGATTTGTAGATGATGTGGCGCAGGTCGTTGAGCCGGCCGGGATTCGGCGGCTTGCCTTCCTTCAGCCATTTCTCGCGTGCTTGCCCGCCCTTCCAGGCGCGGGTGGTGAAGCCGAGGATCTCGACCGAGACGCCGCAGCGTTCCAGCGTGCGCGCCAGAATATCGGCGCAGGTGGCGGCGACCGTGATCGGCCGGCCGCGCATCGAGCCCGAATTGTCGAGCACCAGCGTCACCACCGTGTCGCGGAATTTGGTGTCACGTTCCTGCTTGAAGGACAGCGGCTGCATCGGATCGATGACGACGCGCACCAGCCGCGCCGGATCGAGATAACCCTCTTCAAGATCGAAATCCCAGGACCGGTTCTGCTGCGCCATCAGGCGGCGCTGCAGCCGGTTGGCCAGCCGGCCGACGACGCCGGAAAGGTTGGCAAGTTGCTTGTCGAGGAAAGCGCGCAGCCGATCTAATTCCTCTTCCTCGCACAGGTCCTCCGCACCCACCGTTTCGTCGAAGGCGGTGGTGAAGACCTTGTAGTCGATCTCCTTCGACAGATTGGTGAAGGGATTGTCGTTGCGGCGCGCCTCGCCGGGCGTCTCGGCATCGGCGTCGTCATCGTCGGACAGGTCGTCGGCTGTGGCATCCGATGCCTCCGTCTCGGCCGACTGCTCGTCGTCGGACGACGCCTCTGTGTCGTCGGACTGCGACTGCTCGGATCCGGAATCGTCCTCACCGCCCTCCTCGCTCTGCTCCTCGCCTTGCGGCTGGTTGTCGTCATTGTCCTCCGAGTCTTCCGTCTCCTGGTCGTCGCCGAGTTCCTCGGCCATTTCCATGGAAGCCAGCATCTCGCGCACGACACGGGCGAAGGCCTGCTGGTCGTCGAGCTTTGCCGACAGTCCGTCGAGATCGGCGCTGGCCTTCTCCTCGACCCACGGGCGCCAGAGGTCGACCAACCGCTCGCCGCTCTTCGGGACAGTGCGGCCGGTCAGCTTTTCACGCACCATCAAGGCTAGCGCTTCCTCGATCGGCGCGTCGGCCTTGTCCTTGACGTCGATGAGGTTAGCCTTGGCGTATTTGTCCTCGAGCATCGAGCCGATGTTGTCGGCGACGCCTTGCATGGCGCGGGAGCCGATCGCCTCGACGCGGGCCTGCTCGACCGCATCGTAGATGGCGCGGGCCTGCTTGCCTTCCGGCGCCAGCCGAGTGTGGATGCGCGTGTCGTGACAGGCGCGCTTCAACGCCATGGAATCGCCGAGCCCGCGGGTGATGGCGATATCGGCCTTCGACGCTTTTTTCGGCAGTTCAGGCAGCCGGGCGCGGCTGCCGGCAAGTGCCGGCCGGTCCTTGGCGAAACCGACTTCGAGGTCCTTATCGCCGGCAATCGCCCGCATACAGACGGTAACGGCGCGCTTGAAGCTGTCGGCCTCAGCCCCCGTCTTCGACTTATTGCGCGTATTGTCGCCCGGACCCGCCATCGATCATTCCTTGGAGCATGACCCCGAAAATCAGAATCGAGCCAAGCTTACCCCAGCACCACATTCGCCGCCGATTCCGGCAAATCTTCGCCGAAGGCGCGCTGGTAGAACTCGGCCACGAGCGAGCGTTCCAGCTCGTCGCACTTGTTGAGGAAGGTCAGCCGGAACGCCATGCCGATATCGCCGAAGATCTCGGCATTCTCGGCCCAGGTGATGACCGTGCGCGGGCTCATGACGGTCGAAAGGTCGCCGTTGATGAAGGCCGAACGCGTCATGTCGGCGACACGCACCATCTTATTGACGATCTCCTTGCCCTTGCCATCGCGATAGTGCTTGGCTTTGGCCAGGACGATGTTCACCTCATTGTCGTGCGGCAGATAATTCAGCGTGGTGACGATCGACCAGCGGTCCATCTGCGCCTGATTGATCTGCTGGGTGCCATGATAGAGGCCGGTGGTATCGCCCAGGCCAACCGTGTTGGCGGTGGAAAACAGCCGGAACGCCGGATGCGGGCGGATGACCCGGCTCTGGTCGAGCAGCGTCAGTCGACCGGACGACTCCAGCACGCGCTGGATGACGAACATCACGTCCGGACGGCCGGCATCGTACTCGTCGAAGCACAGCGCGACATTGTGCTGGTAGGCCCAGGGCAGGATGCCATCGCGGAATTCGGTGATCTGCAGGCCTTCCTTGACAACGATGGCGTCCTTGCCGACGAGGTCGATGCGGCTGACATGGCTGTCGAGATTGACGCGCACCATAGGCCAGTTGAGACGGGCGGCGACCTGCTCGATATGCGTCGACTTGCCGGTGCCGTGGTAGCCCGACACCATGACGCGGCGGTTGTAGGCGAAGCCGGCGAGGATCGCCATCGTTGTGTTCTTGTCGAACAGATAGTCGGGATCGATGTCGGGCACATGCTCGCTCGTCACCGAATAGGCCGGCACCACCATCTTGGACTCGAAGCCGAATTTCTCCTTCACCGACACGGTGCTGTCGGGCAGGTTGGCGATGTCGCGATCGACCTTGTTCATCACTGTCAACGTCTCCACAGGCGAAACGCCTGATTTCGCCGGCAATCGATTTTGTCCGGGGGCGGTCTTAGAGCCTTTTCCAACCTTATGAAAGTTGGAAAACGACACGAACCGAATGGTCGCTCAGCACAATCCTGCCTGCTTGAGCACGCGATAGGCCTGGAGCACATCGCGGAACCGGTCTTCCGAACCTCTGTCGCCGCCATTCGCATCCGGATGGTGGCGTTTCACCAGTTCCTTATAACGCGCCTTGATATCCTTGCCAGTCGCCTTTGTATCAAGGCCAAGCGTTTCCAGCGCCTTGGCCTCAAGCGGCTTAGCCTTGCGCTCACGCGCTTCGCGCGGATCCTTCGGGCCTTTGAACAGGTCGAACGGATCGCGCATGCGGTTGTAGTAGCCGGCGCGGCCGGAACGCTGCTGGGCGAAATCGGGCGAGGAGCGCGTCGAGGCGCCGTTGACGCCCATCTTCCATGTCGGCCGGTGGCCGGTCATCGCTTCCTTCTGGAAGCGGGCGATCTCGGTATCGGGGACACCGGAGAAATAATTGAAGCCCTTGTTGTACTCGCGCACATGATCGAAGCAGAACTGGAAATATTCGCCCTCCTTCATGCGCCCGACCGGCGCTCGATGGGTGCCGGCCTCCTTGCAACCGTCCCATTGGCAGATCGGCGAGCGCGACTTCAGCTCCGCATCCTTCTCCGGGCGGATGCGAATTTTTTCGAAATATTTGGGGTACGGTTTCATCTCACCCATTTATGGGCTGTTCGCTGGTGCGAAACAAGAATTGACATTTTTGCAATGATCGCCCTAACCGCTGAATCGCAGCATAAAGCGGGCGATCGGCGAATTTTGTCGCGGCGACGGTACCGCGCGTCCTTCCGGACGCGCAAAGGGCGCCGATTTTCGAGGGTCATGCGCCCGCCTTATGTGGTGAAGGGAAGTACGAATGTCCATACAGTCAACGATGGAAGGCAAGTTGAAGAAGGCGTTCTCGCCGGAGCGGCTGGTCATCATCAACGAAAGCCATCTGCATGCCGGCCATCACCATCAGGATTCCGACCATCACGGCACTTATGACGGCACCGGCGAGACGCATTTCCGCGTCCGCATCGTCTCCTCAGCCTTTGCCGGCATGAGCCGAATCGAGCGCCATCGCGCGGTCAACGCATTGCTGGCCGACGAGCTGAAGGCTGGTGTCCACGCGCTGGCGATCGAGCCGGCCGCGCCGGACGAAAAGACCAGGTGGTAGGCTTCAGCCGAGCGCCGCCTTCAGGAAAGTCATCACTGCACGGGTCAAGGTGTCGCCTTCGTCGCCGAAGTCGCGGTTGATCGACATGTGCGAATAAGCGCTGCCGTCGAACAGTGTCACCTCCGTTCCAGTCGCCCGCAGGCGCTCGGCGAAGGCCCGTGAGGCCGCCGCACGACCCGATGCGCGCGAATAGGCGATAAAGGTCGGCGGATGTTTGCGGCTCCCGACATGGGTGGCAGGCGACAGCGCGCGCCACTGCGCCGGGTCGGGAAAGGCCCGGGCATAGGCCGGTGTCATGCCGCCGCTCCTCGCAAGCGCCTCCAGATCATAGGCCCTGGTATCGTTCAGAACCAGCGCCGCGACGCCGGGCAGACCGCCGCGCAGCCCGGTCAGTGCGGCGAGATGGCTGCCGGCCGAATGGCCCATCACCGCTATCCGGTTCGGATCGCCGCCGTATCTGGCGATGTTGGTGCGCACGTAACGATATGCCTGCTCGACATCGTCGGCCTGGGTGGCGACATCAGCCTTAGGCAGCATCCGGTAGTCGATCGAGACGAAGCAGAAGCCATTGTCGAGCAGGAAGCCGGGCTTGACGTCGACGTTGGTGCGATTGCCGGCTCGCCAGGCACCGCCATGGATGAAAAGGACCACAGGCACGGAGCTAGCGCCAGCGCGCGCGTAGATGTCGAGCCTGGCCGGTCCGTAGTCGAAGATTTGCGGAGATGGCGAAAGCCGGCGCGACGCCGCCGAAGCGCTGGCCGGCAACAAAGCCATCGACATCAAAAGGAGGGTTCGCCGATCGATCACCGTCATCTCCAGACCGCCCAGTCGAAAAGTGCACGCCGGCGCGGCGAGCGTGCGGTCAAGGATGGGTTAGCTGCGACAGAACCTACCAGAACTAGATGTCACCGGCCGGCCTGATCCTCAGCCTTGCGATCCTGTTCTTGTCGCGCTTCATGACGACGAAGCGCTTGCCGTGAAAGGTGAACGCCTGCTTCTCGTCCGGGATCAATTGCGTCTCGTGGATGACGAGACCGGCAATGGTGGTGGCTTCTTCGTCCGGCAGGTCCCAGGCGAGCGCCCGGTTCAGGTCGCGGATCGACACAGTGCCGTCGACGACGACGGAGCCGTCGGCTTCCTGCTTGACGCCCTGCACGTCGATATCGTGCTCGTCGGCGATCTCGCCGACGATTTCCTCGATGATGTCCTCCAGCGTCACCAGCCCCTCGACCTCGCCATACTCGTCGACGACGACTGCGAAATGCGCCTTACGACGCAGAAAGGCGTTGAGCTGTTCCTGCAGTGTCGTGGTATCGGGCACGAACCACGGTTTTGAAGCGATCTTCATCACGTCGATCTTGGAAAAGTCGTTGCCGACATCGTTCAGCGCGCGCAGCAGGTCCTTGGCATGCAGCACGCCGACGATGTTGTCGAGCGAGCCCTTCCACAAGGGCATGCGGGTATGCGGGCTCTGCAGGATCTCGCGCACCACCGCTTCCGGCGGATTGTCGGCATTGACCGAGCGCATGTTGGTGCGGTGGACCATGACATCGGAGACTTCGAGCTCGTCGAGATCGGACAAGCGGCCGATGCGGGCGCGATCCACGTGCACCACCTGGCCGTCGCGCCAAGAATCGTTGACGGCACCGCGCGCTTCATCATGATTCGAATGCTGCGGCCCGATGCGCTGCAGCTCATAGCCGAAGGCGGCGAGCAGGCGCGCGCGAAACGCGAAAGCGAGCAGGCCGAGCCCAGCAAGGACAGCAGCAACGATCCAGCCGGCCTCGTTCATCCCGGGCGGCCTCTTTGCTGACCCGGGCGGCTCTTCTGCTGACCCGGGCGGCCTTCCTGCTGACCCGGATGGTTATCCCTGAGAAACGACAGAATTTCCGAGGCCGGCACATCCCTGGCGATGAAGGCCTGGCCGATGCCGCGCGTCAGGATGAAAGTCAGCGCGCCGCGCGAGACCTTCTTGTCCTGGGTGATGAAGGCAAGGAGGGCCTCGGCATCAGGCAATTCACCCGGAATATCGGCCATGCACCAAGGCAGGCCAACGGCGCGAAGATGCGCCTCGACGCGCGCCGCATCGTCGGGGCTTGCCAGGTTGAGGCGTGACGAAAAGCGATAAGCCAGCGCCATGCCGATGGCGACTCCCTCGCCGTGGACGAGACGCGCGCTGTCATATTGGGTGGCGGCCTCGAGCGCATGGCCGAACGTGTGGCCGAGATTGAGCAGCGCGCGGTCGCCGGTCTCGAACTCGTCGCGGGCGACGACATCGGCCTTGGCGCGGCAGGCTTCAGCGATGGCCTCGGCCCGCTCCGGGCCGCCGGCGAACACTTTGCCCCAGTTTTCCTCCAGCCAGGCGAAGAAGTCGGGGCGATCGATGAGCCCGTACTTGGCGAGTTCGGCGTAACCCGCCCGGAATTCCCGGATCGGCAGCGTATCGAGCACCTCGGTGTCGGCCAGCACCAGTTTCGGCTGATGGAAGACGCCGACGAGGTTCTTGCCGCGCGCACTGTTGATGCCGGTCTTGCCGCCGACGGAGGAGTCGACTTGCGCCAGCAGCGAAGTCGGGATCTGCACAAAATTCATGCCGCGGCGCACGATGCCGGCGGCAAATCCGGCCAGATCGCCGATGACACCGCCACCGAGCGCGATGACGACATCGCCGCGTTCCAGTCTTGCGGCGAGCACGCCGTCCACCACCTCTTCGAGATGCGCGAAACTCTTGGTCTTTTCCCCAGCCGGCAACGTGATCACGGCGGGCTGGATGCCGCCCTTTTCAAGGCCGGCCTTCAACGTCTCGAGGTGTGCTGCGGCGACATTGACGTCGGTGACCACCGCGGCGCGCGTGCCGGGCAGGCGGCGCGAAATCTCGCTGCCGGCGCGCAAAAGCAGGCCGGAGCCGATCAATATGTCATAGGCGCGATCGCCGAGCCCGACTTTGACGGTGACTGTCGTGTTAGGGCTCACGACCGCACCTCGCCTGTCGCGGCCGCAACGCCGAAATACCCGCAAAGCGCATTCACGACCTCGGCCGCGATGACCTCCTTGCGATCGTCGCGGGTCGGCACGGTGACATCGGCGACTGCGTAGACCGGATAGCGCTCAGCCATCAACCGCTCGATCACGGCGCGGGGGTCGGCGCTTTTCAGGAGCGGCCGGTTCTGCTTCTTGGAAACGCGGTCCATCAAGAGGTCGATCTCGGCCTTCAGCCATACCGACACGCCATGGCCGGCAATGGCCTCCCGCGTCTGCGCACTCATGAAGGCGCCGCCGCCCGTCGACAGCACCTGCGGACCATGTTCCAGCACGCGCAGGATGACCCGCTGCTCCAGCGCCCGGAATTCGGTCTCGCCATAGCGTTCGAACAATTCAGGGACGCTCATGCGCGACACGCTTTCGATCTCCTGATCGCTGTCGATGAAAGGCAGTCCCAGGATCCCCGCCACCTTGCGGCCGATCGCCGTCTTGCCGGCGCCCATAAGGCCGACAAAGACGATGGAACGGTTGCCCAGCCGGCCGAGCAGCGCGGCATGGCTCTCATCGGGAGGATTTGCGGGTAGTACGTTCATGACACCATGATGTTCCTAAGCAGGTTCCGCCAAGTGTCCTACGGTTTGGCGACAAGAACTGCGACAAGCCAAAGAATCTAAGCAGGCATTCGAGGGCCAGCCCACGAATGCCTGCTTAGGCCCTCTTTGCCGGCGTATCGACATCAAAAGCCTGATTGCGTCAAGCGTGGCGGCGCCGAGCGTCGTCCGAGCTTCGCCCTTGAATTGGCCGGATTGGCGTCTCATAAGGGCACAGGGTTTGGAAACGCAGAACAAGAAGACGGACGAAGATTGATGCCGACACTGTTCCGCTTTGTCGTGACGCTCACGATTCTGGCCGGCATTGTCTATGGCACGATGTTCGCTCTGGCGATGTTCGTCGAGCCGAGAAAGACCGAAATGAGCGTACGCATTCCTCCCGAAAAGCTGAACCCCAAGAAAAACTGACCCAAAAGAGAAAAACTGACCCAAAAGAAATGAATAGCGCGGCCCGCATCGAAGCCTTTTTGGAAATGATGAGTGCCGAGCGCGGCGCTGCCGAAAACACGCTTTCCAGCTATCGCCGCGACCTCGAAGACGCTTCGGCCGAGATCGACGGCGGGCTCGCGGGTGCCGCCGCCGCCGATATCCGCGGCTATCTCGACGAGATCGCGGCGCGCGGTTTTGCTGCCACCTCGCAGGCACGCAAACTGTCGGCGATCCGCCAGTTCTTCAAGTTCCTCTATGCAGAAGGCCTGCGCGGCGACGACCCGACCGGAACCTTGGACAGTCCGAAGAAGGGCCGGCCGCTGCCGAAGACGATGAGCGAGGCCGACACCGGCCGGCTGATCGACCGTGCAGCGCAGGAGGCAGCTGACGCCTCGCTGAACGATGGCGACAACCTGGCGGCGCTGCGCCTGCATGCGCTGGTCGAGGTGCTCTACGCCACCGGCCTGCGCGTTTCCGAACTGGTCGGCCTGCCGGTCACGGTGGCGCTGCGCGACGATCGTTTCTTCATGGTGCGCGGCAAGGGTGACAAGGAACGCATGGTGCCGCTGTCGGCAAAGGCGCGCATGGCAATGCGGGCCTGGCTCGCTGCCCGGGCAACGGTGCCGGCTTTCGCAGATGGCCCGTTCCTTTTTCCAGCAGCAAGCGACAGCGGCTATCTCTCCAGGCAGGTTTTCGCCCGCGACCTGAAGGGCCTTGCCGCGCGCGCCGGCATCGCCTCGGCGAAAATATCGCCGCATGTGCTGCGCCATGCTTTCGCCAGCCATCTCCTGCAGAACGGCGCCGATCTCAGGGCCGTGCAGCAGTTGCTTGGCCATGCCGATATTTCAACGACGCAGATTTACACGCATGTGCTGGAGGAGCGGCTGGTGCGGCTGGTCAACGATCATCATCCGCTTGCCGACTAGACGTCATATCGCTATGTGAGGACGACGTTCCACCGCCCGGCGCCTCTATTTCCCAGGTTCCGTCAGTCATTGCCTCCCGGCTTATCGGTCCGCTCAAGAATGTACAATTACCTCGATTTCGAAAAGCCGGTTGCCGATCTCGAAGGCAAGATTGTCGAGCTGAAGAAGCTCGCCGAGAATGGCGAGGCGGTCGATGTCGGCGATGAGATCAGCCGTCTCGAGAAACGCGTGCGTGACGCATTGCGCGACACTTATAGGGCGCTGACCCCGTGGCAGAAGGTGCAGGTGGCGCGCCATCCGGACAGACCGCATTGCGTCGACTACATAAAGGGCCTGTTCAACGATTTCACGCCGCTTGCCGGCGACCGCAATTTCGGCGAGGACCAGGCGATCGTCGGCGGCTTCGCCCGCTTCCGCGGCGAGCCGGTGGCGATCATCGGCCAGGAAAAGGGTTCGGACACGGCCAGCCGGCTGAAGCATAATTTCGGCTCGGTACGGCCGGAGGGATACCGCAAGGCGGTGCGGCTGATGGAACTCGCCGATCGCTTCAACATCCCGTTGCTGACGCTGGTCGACACGGCCGGCGCCTATCCCGGCGTCAATGCCGAGGAGCGCGGCCAGGCCGAAGCCATCGCCCGCTCGACCTCGGCCTGTCTCGGCCTGAAGGTGCCGTCTATCTCGGTGGTCATCGGCGAAGGCGGCTCGGGCGGTGCCATCGCGATCGCCACCGCCAACCGCGTCTACATGCTCGAGCATGCCATCTATTCGGTGATCTCGCCGGAGGGCGCCGCCTCGATCCTGTGGCGCGACACCACCCGCTCGAAGGATGCAGCGACCAACATGAAGATCACCGCCCAGGATCTGCTGGAGCTGAAGATCATCGACGCCATCATTGCCGAACCGCTCGGCGGCGCCCATCGTGGCCCGGAAACGGTGATTGCCGCCACCGGCGACCTCATCGCGAAGACGATGAAGGAGTTCTCCGGCGCCAACACCGATTTTCGCGAGCAGCGCCGCGAAAAATACCTGGCTATGGGGCGAAACCTTTAGCGCGAGATGGGTGTCGGCGCCGCAATGTGGCAAGATTGAGCGCTTCCGCCACAAAAATGCCGCGGCATTCGGTTCAATCAAATTGCTGTAAGGGGATGCGTCCGGCGCTTGCGGTAAGGAATTTTCAAGGTTAACGGGCTTAGGGTTGGGCCTGACGGCGCTGATGCCTGCGGTCCGAAAGAAAAGACATAGCCATATCCATGTTTGCCAAGCTTGCCCGCACCGGACTTCTGATTGCCGCGATAGGCGTCGCCGGCTGCAATGATTCTTCGATGAAGGATTTTGCCCCCCACGCCAATAAGCCGCTGCCCGACAAGATCCTGGCCAGCATGAACGCCAAGGGCATGACCCGCACCTCGCCGGTGATGGCCCGCATCTTCAAGGAAGAGGGCAAGCTCGAAATCTGGAAGGCCAAGACCAACGGCCGCTACGACTTGGTCGCCAGCTACGACATCTGCAAATGGTCGGGCAAGCTGGGGCCCAAATTCACCGAAGGCGACCGCCAGGCGCCGGAAGGCTTCTATACGGTCCGTCCGGCGCAGATGAATCCGCGGTCGAGCTACCACCTCGCCTTCAACATCGGCTACCCCAATGCCTACGACCGCGCCAATGGCCGCACCGGTTCCCATCTGATGGTCCATGGCGCCTGCTCGTCGTCGGGCTGCTATTCGATGACCGACGCACAGATCGAGCAAATCTACGCCTTCGGCCGCGACGCTTTCCAGGGCGGCCAGACCGAGTTCCAGATCCAGGCCTTTCCATTCCGCATGACCGCCGCCAACATGGCGCGCTATCGCAAAGATCCGAACTACGAATTCTGGAAGATGCTGAAGGTCGGCTACGACAATTTCGAGATCACCAAAGTGCCGCCGAAGGTTGATGTCTGCGAGAAGCGCTATGTCTTCAACCAGGTCGCGGCTGACGGCGCGACCTTCGATCCGGCCGGCGCCTGCCCCGCGACCACGCAGCCGGATTCGCTGAAGAGCGCCTTCAATGCCTATCAGAGCACCTACGAAGCGGCTTTTAACGGCGCGGTCAAGGCTAGCGTGCCGGCGCCCAAGCCGACCATCGCCGGGATCAAGGAAGCCAGCATCGTCTCCGAGTGGTCGAAGAAGCGCGCTCGTGGCGAACGCGTGCCAATCGAGCCGCCCTCGCTCAACGCCGACGGCTCGTTGACGGCGACGGCACGCATGGGCCGCATCGATTCGCCGGCGGGCCGCAAGATGGCCGCGCTCGACGCGGAGAAGGCCGCCAAGCAGAAAGCCGAGGAGCAAAGGCTCGCCGCGATAGAAGCAGCCAAGGCCGAGAAAGAGGCAGCTAAGGCTCAGGCTCTGGCTGAAGAGGAAGCGGTCCGGGCCGCAGCCGAAGCGCCTGTCGCCACTGCAACCGTCGTGCCCTCCGAGGCCGCTGCGGCAATCGAAACGCAGGCGGCGAGTGCCGACGAAAGCACGACGACAAGGCTGAAGAAGAGGCTGCTCGGCATGTTCGGCGGCTGAGGTTCATGCTTGAACAAGAAGATGGGGGCCAAGAAGACAGGCCCTCAACCAGCCCCGCCGCCGTCTACGATCTCAAAGGCCTGAACTGCCCGTTGCCCGTGCTCAAGGCAAAAAAGCGGTTGGCAACAATGCAGCCGGGCAGCCGCCTGTGGCTTGAAACCACTGATCCCCTCGCCGTCATCGACATTCCCGCCTTCTGCACCGAGAGCGGCCATCGATTAATCGAAACGGCAGCGATATCAGGCGGCCATCGCTTCCTCGTCGAGCGCGGCGGTGGCTGCGTCTCAACTTAGCTCGTTCTGGCGAAAACGCCTGAGCGGCATAATCTCCCCCTCGAGGGGGAGATGCCAAGTTTTGGCAAAGAGGGCAGGCCAGAGGGGGTTGCCGCGCGTGAGGCGCCAAGCTTTTCTTTCGTCCTACGGGGCGCCGCGCCAGCCGAGGCGACCCCCTCTGTCGCCTTCGGCGACATCTCCCCCTCAAGGAGGGAGATTGGCAGCTGCACCGACGCCGCCAGCTCCGGAACGTTTGCAATTCCGTTAGAGGGCAGTGCGGCGTTCGAAAATTGAAGCTACCGCCCGGCGATGGCCAGCGGGTTGTTTTCCAGCGCTGCGCGGTCCGGTGTGTCGATCGACGGCCGGCTGGTCACGGCGGCAAACAGCCGGCGGACGTAGTCTTCCGTCA
Source organism: Mesorhizobium sp. M5C.F.Cr.IN.023.01.1.1 (assembly GCF_003997585.1). Classification (NCBI taxonomy): domain Bacteria; kingdom Pseudomonadati; phylum Pseudomonadota; class Alphaproteobacteria; order Hyphomicrobiales; family Phyllobacteriaceae; genus Mesorhizobium; species Mesorhizobium sp. M5C.F.Cr.IN.023.01.1.1. The sequence goes on from NZ_RZSU01000069.1 coordinate 14,187, forward strand.
TGTCGAGCGTGATCAGCACCAGCCTTGTGCCGCGTTGACCGTCCGGCCAGGACGGCAGCCGCGCCGGCGGATGCAGAATCTTCTGTACGCCGTGGACGACCAGCGGCCGCGACGGGTCTTCCAGCAATTCGATGACGCCCTTCATGCGCAACAGGCGCTCGCCATGCGCCGATCGCAACAGGTCAAAGAACATCTCGATCGCCGAAAACGGCACCGGCCCTTCATGAACCAACGAGTAGGAGCGAACGCGGGAATCGTGCCGATGGTCGTGATCGTGCTCATGGTCGCCGTGGTCATGATCGCCATGGTGATCATGGGCGGCTTTCTCGCCCAGCCAGCGCCGCACGTCGGCGGACTTGGTGGCCGGGTTGTAGAGGCCGCAATCAAACAGCGCCGCCGCTACATCGGTCCTTCTGTCACCCACATCGAGCAACTCGGCACCCGGATTGATCTGCCGCAGCCGGGCCCGCAAGGCCCCGACGTCGCGCGGATCGGTGGCCAGATCGGCTTTCGTCAGCACGATGCGGTCGGCGACGGCCACCTGCTTCACCGCCTCGACATGGGCGTCGAGCGTCGCATTGCCATTGACCGCATCGACCAATGTGATGACGCCGTCGAGCCGGAAGGCCTGGACCAGCGCCGGATGCGCCATGATCGACTGCAGCACCGGCGCCGGATCGGCGAGGCCGGTGGTTTCGATGATGACGCGGGCAAGCCGGGCGATGCGGCCGGTCTGCAGCCGGTCGACGAGATCGGCCAGCGTGTCGACCAGTTCGCCGCGCACCGTGCAGCAGAGACAGCCGTCGGAAAGCTGGATGATGCCGTCTGAGGCCTGTTCGACCAGGAGATGGTCGATCGCCACCTCGCCGAACTCGTTGATGATGACCGCGGTGTCGGCGAGCGCGGGATCTCTGAGCAGCCGGTTGAGCAGCGTCGTCTTGCCGGCGCCGAGAAAACCGGTCAGCACCGAGACGGGAATGGGAAAGCCGCTGCTCATCAGGCTAGTTCAAGGCTTTGGCGGGTGGGTTGCCCTGGGCCGCGGTGGCGGAACCGATCACTGTCGGCTCGGCGCCGGGCGGCGGCGGCAGGTCGGGCCGCCAGCTCGGCAGCGGCACGTCGGCATATTCCCGGCCCGATACATCGAGCATGGCCTTCGGCTTCGGCCCGGTGGCGCCGCCAAGGCCGACGGCGACCAATGTCGGCACATGGTCGAGCTTTTCCCGATAGGGAGATTTTGGCGCATTCTTATCGCCGACGGGGACAGCTTCCGACTGCTCCTTAGCCGGCTTTTTCCTGCAAATCTCGTCATTCAGGTCGTTAACCGATGTGGTGTCGCCATAGGAAGGCAGCGCCGCCACCGTCAACCAGCCCGTTGTCGGCGTGGCAAAGCCGTGGTCGAGCAGCCTGGCGACGGTCTCGGCGCGAGTGACGGCCGACTTCTCGCCAAGCACCACCGCCACCAGCGTGCGGCCGTCGCGTGTTGCCGAACCAATCATGTTGAAGCCCGAGGGACAGACGAAACCGGTCTTCATGCCGTCGGCGCCGGGATAGCGGCCGATCAGAAGATTGTAGTTCGGGATCTGCTTCTTGCCGACGGCCAGACCCTCGATCGAGAACCATGGGGCATATTGCGGAAATTCCGTGCGGATCGCCATCACCAGCAAGCCGAGGTCGCGCGCCGTCGTATACTGGTCCGGCGAAAAGAGCCCGTTCGGGTTGACGAAATGCGTTCCGGTCATGCCGAGCCGGCGCGCCTCGGTGTTCATGCGTTCGGCGAAAACGGCCTGCGAACCGCCGATGTTCTCGCCGATGGCCATGGCGACGTCGTTGGCCGATTTGACCAGCATCATTTTCAGCGCGTTGTCGAGCCGCATGACCGAGCCCGGCTTGAAGCCCATCTTGCTCGGCGGCTCGCCGGCGGAACGCTTCGTGACCTTGATCGGCGAATCGAGCTGGACCTCGCCGGCCGCGATCGCGCGGAACGTCACATAGGCGGTCATCAGCTTGGTCAGCGAGGCAGGATACCAGCGCTTGAAAGCCTCCTGGTGCTGGAGGATCTTGCCATTGCCCAGTTCGAACACGATCGTCGGATTGGCGAGAGCCGGTCCGGCCAGCACCGGAAGCGCCACGGCGCCCGCGAGCAATAGTTTGAGGAAATGCCTGTACCGCATGGTGGAATCCGAAATCGCCTCTTGCCGCAGTCGCCTCTGGCTCCGTAAGATTTGTTACGCGATCGCCAGCATGGTGATCCGGTCCCTCTATCCGGATCGCAATCTTGCGGTGCTATTTAGCCTATGTGACGTCAAGATGGCAAAGTGCCTGAATGACAATTGTAAAACAGCAGGCACAATTGCAAAGCAGCAGGCAGAACCCGTCTGCTCCAACAGCGAGATGGAACCATCATGCCGATCCTGAACCGCGCCGCCGAAATGCAAGACGAGGTCGCCGGCTGGCGCCGCCATCTGCACCAGACGCCAGAGCTGAATTTCGACGTCTTCAAGACCGCCGCCTTCGTCACCGACAAGCTGAAGGCCTTCGGTTGCGACGACGTGGTGACCGGGCTCGGCAAGACCGGTGTCGTCGGCATCATCCGCGGCCGCTTGGGCGAAGGCACGACCATCGGCCTGCGCGCCGACATGGACGCGCTGCCGCTCAACGAGATCACCGGAAGACCCTACGCCTCGACCATTCCGGGCAAGATGCACGCCTGCGGCCATGACGGCCACACCGCGATGCTGCTCGGCGCTGCCAAATATCTGGCCGAGACGCGCAATTTCGCCGGCTCCCTCGCGGTGATCTTCCAGCCGGCCGAAGAAGGCGGCGGCGGCGGCAACGAGATGGTCAAGGACGGCATGATGGAGCGCTTCGGCATCTCCAAGGTGTTCGGCATGCACAACATGCCGGGCCTGCCGGTCGGGCAATTCGCCATCAAGCCGGGCCCGATCATGGCGGCGACCGCCGAATTCACCATCACCGTCAAGGGCCGAGGCGGGCATGCGGCGATGCCGCATGGCACGGTCGACCCGATCGTCATCACCAGCCAGCTCGTCGGCGCTCTGCAGACGATCGCCTCGCGCAGCACCGATCCGGTCGAGGCTGTCGTGGTGTCGGTGACGAAATTCCACGCCGGCGACGCCTACAATGTCATTCCCGAGAGCGCCGAGATCGCCGGCACCGTGCGCACGCTGAAGAAGGAGGTCGCCAGGAAGGCTGAGGAGCGCGTGCGCGCCATCTGCGAGGGCGTGGGCGCGGCCTTCGGCGCAACGATCGAGGTGGATTACAATGCCAATTATCCCGTCACCTTCAATCATCCGGAAGAGACGGTCTTTGCCAGCGACGTCGCCGCTGATGTCGCCGGCGAGGCGCATGTGCATCGCGCCATCCAGCCGGTGATGGGCGGCGAGGATTTCTCCTACATGCTGGAATCGCGGCCGGGCGCCTTCATCTTCATCGGCAATGGCGACACCGCCGGTCTCCACAATCCTGCCTACGACTTCAACGACGAAGTCATTCCGCACGGCATGAGCTATTGGGTCAAGCTCGCGGAGACGGCGCTGGCCGCCTAATGCATACAAAGCGTACCCTCGGGCTTGCCCCCGAGGGTACGCAGCCAACGCGACGCCGATACCTCTATCATGGGCGGTCATGTAGGGTGGAGGGGAGCCGCAACCGCTGGGACTCTTTTCGAAATCAGTGGCTGGCGCCTGGACCGCTATGGTCCGCTCTTCGGATCCTCGACCTCCAGCGCCTCCATGACGGGCGCCAGATCACTCTCTTCGACCGGATCGGCCTGCTGCTGTTCGCCAGTCCGGGCCTTGTCCAGAGCTTTCTCAATCGCCTCTTCAATGTCGCCGATCTCGTCTTCGCGTACCTCGTGACCATAGCCGGCCGCGTCGGCATCTTGTTCGAATTGCTGAGCCAAGACCGCCACGCTCACCTCGCTTTCAGCGGGCAGGTTACCGACGTTCTCCTGGAGCCAGGTTTCAAAGAACTCTTTCGTAGCACTCATGCGGCATCTCCTTCGGCACACTAAAGCGCAGTGGAGGTCTGAAGTTCCGTTATCCCCAGCTCATCTTTGCGATCCACCTCGCAACCGGCCGATTGCATCGAGCCTGCCTCTTGGCGAAACGGTCCGAAGCGGTTATGTGTCGGGCCGCGTGGTCCCGTAGCTCAGTAGGATAGAGCGGCAGATTCCTAATCTGTAGGTCACAGGTTCGATTCCTGTCGGGATCACCATCAAAATCAGTAGCTTGGTGATCATTTGGGCGGCGGCCATGTCGCGCCATGTTGCAATTCGCTACCGTTGATTTCCAAGGGTTTCCTGCGACTATCGGCGGATCCACGCGACATGGCCGCGACATGGGGGAGGCTATGGGACGTTTTTTACCGGCAAACAGGTAATCAGTGATGAATTCGAGATATTGCTGCAAGCTCACGATGGCGAGAAGGTCGTCATGATCGCGGCCGGGCATGTGGGCGCGGTATTATCGGCGTTGGGCCGAGGGCACCCTTGCCAGCATCGATGCCGGCCTCGTCGAGTTGATGCCATCTTTGGCGCGATTCGTGCCGCCGGCGAAAGGTCGAGGCGGTGAGGATCGAAGAGGTTCTGGAGAACTGGCGCTAGTCGAAGGCTCGAGGAAGACACGACCATGAGAACCATTTTTCGGGACAACGGGCTTACGATCGTCTTGGTGGCGATGTTCCTGTTCAGCACCGTCGGCATGATCTGGTCAGGCCGTTCTGCCTACAACCAAGACCTTCGTGAGCATGGCTCGGCAGCGATCGGGTTGTTGGCTTATTTGAAAAGCGGCAACTTCCTCTCGGCGCTATTCGAAAACTGGGAAAGCGAATTCCTGCAGATGTCGGCCTATGTCATGCTAACAGCGATGCTGTTTCAGCGCGGCTCGGCCGAGTCGCGTGATCCCGATGATCCCGACCGGCCCAAGGACGAACTTCCGACCGCCACCCGCAGGCGCAATCCGATCCTGTCGTGGCTCTATTCCTACTCGCTTGGCATAGCGCTGGCCCTGCTGTTCATCATCTCCTTTGGCTTGCACTGGTGGGCGAGCCTGACTGCTGCGAACGAGGAAGCGCTGCTGCACGGCGGCAAGGTTCAATCGATAGAAAGCTATCTTCTCGACGCCCAGCTATGGTTCGAGTCGTTTCAGAACTGGCAGTCGGAGTTCCTGTCGACCGCGGTCCTGGTCGTCCTGTCGATTTTCCTGCGCCACAAGGGCTCCCCGGAATCGAAGCCTGCTGACGCGTCAAATTCCGAAACCGGCGCATAAGTCCCCGCGTGCAGCTAACGATCGCTATGCGTCCGCAATCAGGCGGTACCGAAAACGGTCGCGAATGTGGTCGCTAAAGAAGCGGCCTTTTACGAAGGCGTTTCGGAAGGCCGCATAGGTCTCCGGCGGAACAGCCTCGTAGTCATAACGTTTGCCGCTCGCCACGAACCACACCGAGGGAACCTTGGTCAGCGGATCGTACTCGGTTTTTGCGGATTGAGGTTGATGGCATGATGTCGGCGCTCTATACGAGCGCCATCGGCATGTAGCGGATGATCACCGTGTCCTGCCGGAACCGCCGTTCGAGCTCGGCGCGCCGTCTGCGCCCGGTAGGTCGATCTCCTCCACCATCACTTCGAAGATGACGAGATCATCTTTGCTGGCTGCTTGCCATCCTGCCACTGACCTTCCGCGGGCGCCTGCAGGTAGGCCGTAACGCCTTCGAAACAGCTGGCCAGGTCTTCCTTCACACGGTCGAAATCCTCCCGGCCAAACGGCCGGCCGGTGTTGTCCGCGCGGGGAAGCAGGATCTGGACGAGGTGCATGGCGACCGCTCGATGAAAAGCGGTCAACGATTGCAAAGACAACGCGTTCCTTTGCTTGGCCGGGCGATTGACCTATGCGGACGGCATCGGTGCATTCGTCCCCGAGACTGAGGGGCGAGCGATTTGCGCCGTCCACCTAGCGCATCAAACCCGCCGCCCGAAGGGCATCCTCGATGATCTTCTTCACGCCTGGCTGGCCCGGTTCCGTGTGACGCGGGAACTGATGGAGGGCAGCCAAATGTGGGGGCTTCGTCTTCGCATTTTCCATAGCTGGCGCCGGTGACTGGGGTAGTGGCCGTTGGCTGGCGGGCACTTGCGGCCTTGATTTCCGGGAGGCGCTTTCCTCCGTTGCCGCGATCCCCCAGAACTGCGCGATCTCGCGTGTGGAGGCGATGCCGACATCAATCATATAAGGTCCCGGAGCGCCCAGGCCGTTGCCGAGCGGCGTGCCGTGGCCCATCCCGGCGATCATGTTGATTTCGATCAAGGCCTCTCCCGCGCCGTTACGCCAGACCTGTTTTGCGTGCGGTCCGGCAGCTTCCACGCGCGTCGGTGCTTTTTCAAGCCGGTGGACGCCTCGCCATTGGCCTGCGATCGCTTCCGCGTTGGAAGGCGAAACCGTGTGGTCAGCGGCACCGTGCCAAATCGAAATCCTCGGCCACGGTCCCCGATGATCCGATGCGCGGCGGAGCGCCCGTTGCAGATCCTGTTCCGATGGACCGCCATGGCCGCGCATGCGATCGAACGCCTCCGGGATTGTCGTTGCGCTGCCGTAGGGCAGGCCGGCAATTAACGCACCGCCGCCAAACACTTCCGGATAGGTCGCCAGCATGGCCGCCGCCATTGCGCCTCCGGCCGAGAGGCCGGTGATGAAGATTCGCCTTCGGTCGAGACCGTGGGTGACGACCATCGTCTCGATCATCTGGCGAATCGAAAGCGCCTCGCCCGAACCACGCTTGGTGTCGCCAGGCTGGAACCAGTTGAAACAGAGGTTCGGATTGTTGCCGCGTTGCTGTTCGGGAAAGAGCAGCGCGAAGCCAGCCTCGTCGGCGAGTTGGGACCAGCCGGAATGATGGTTATAGCCGGCCGCGTTCTGTGTGCAGCCATGCAGCACGACGACGAGCGGGGCACCCTTGGATAGGTGATTGGCAACGTAGAACTTCGCTCCCAACCCGCCGGGATTGGTACCGAAGTCGGCCAGCGTCTGGAGATGGTCCGACGCGCCGAGGTCGGCGGTATGCGTGGCATGTCGCGCCCGCAGCGCGGCGAGGCGGGCGAGGGTATCGGAGATTTTTCGCACTGGAGCCGTCCCTGTTGTAACCGCCCGGAAGGCGGCAATCTGTGCAACGCACACGCAGCAATATCGTTGCTGCACTGCACAATAACAAGAGAGCTGGGGGAGATGGAGTCCGGCCGACCTCTGCGCCGGCCTGAGTAGACGTCTTCAGCCTCGACTAGCTGTGGGATAGAGCGCGTCTTCTTCGTCGTCGCGCTGCTTGCCGCCTAACGCTGCCGCTGCGCTGGCGATGCCGGCCGAGGAGCATCGTATATCCGTTGGCGAAACTTCCGAAATTGTCGGCCCGAATATGGCCGGCAGAAACGGAGACGGCGATGTGATCAGCACGCTGCAAGACTTGTCGGCATTGGCCCGCGGCGCACGCGCCGCCCTCTACGCATGCAGGCACAGGCACGCGCCGGCTGGATCATTGATCAACTACCTTTAGTCTGGGTCGTATTCGGGGGCACCTCGTCGAGCAGGGTCGTTTCATCCGAGCCGTGCGTCGGCTCAACTGGGGGTATTTCCCCATTCGGGGTCATCTGATTGACCGCATCAGGCAGATCTCGCGTGATCCTGGCAATGAGCTCCTCTCGCGAAAGACCGGTCTGCATAGAAAGAGACGTGAGCGTATCCTCGTCTATGGCCATCTCCACCTCGCGTGGCTCGATTGGCTGGTTCGGCCCAGTGCTCACCCAAGAGTCTACCTTCGATCCCGAGCCCACATTTCTAAAGCGTTCGAGGATGTCGCCGAGAGCAGTGCCCGACACACCTTTGGACAGTTGATCGACGATTCCACCTTGCGGATTGTTCGGATCGCGCTCTCGTGCGCGACGGATCATGTCTCCGATCTTGTCGCGGTTCTGGTAAGCTAGAACCCCAAGGATCGCGATCGCTAATTTTCCCAGATTTGCCATTGGTTCCTCCTCGTTCAGATGGAGAAGGGCTCGGCCTCGCAAAAGTTCCGCGAACGATGATCTAATATTGTGCAGGACGCACGCTGCAATTTGCGGTTTCCAACTATCGCTTTGAAGGAACTTGGCTTTCGTCGTCGATTGAGCAAACTGCAAAACGGTGGTTTGCAGTTTGCACACCACCTGGGAACAGCAACATGCCGACCGCAATCGCGTATTATCGGGTTTCCAAACAGCGGCAAGGACGCTCGGGCTTGGGCATTGAGGCCCAGCGTGCTGCAGTCGCCCGCTTTGCCGAGGCCGAGGGAATGATCATCCTCCAGGAGTTCACCGAGATCGAAACCGGAAAGGGCGCGGATGCTCGGAACGGACCAAGGCCGCCCTCGCCCCTTACAAGACCACTGGAATGAAGCTCGGTAATCCGACCAATACAGCGGAAGCTGCAGCGAGAGGTCGAAAGATCTCAATCCGGGAGGCTGAAAGATTTGCCCAGACCGTGCTGCCATCATCGCGCCCATTCAGCACTCTGGCATAATCAGCCTGCGTGGCTCGGCAATCGCTCTGAACAACCGCGGGATGCGAACAGCGCGCAATGGCCAATGGCAGGTATCGAACGTCCGCAATCTGCTCTTGCGAACTTCCGCGACCCCTTAAGACATCGAGTTCTGCTTTTATAGGCGGGAAATTGATCAGTTGGGTGATCATTCGTAGTCGCCCATCGTGTCACCAGCGAGGCGTCGGCTCACGGGCGGCGTCGTAAAATCACACGCCGAGCCTTCTTTCGCTGGTGCGAGACGCGGCCTTTCTTGCCGCGGCTGGCCGTCACTTCCTTGCAAGGAGCGGTCGGCTCGATGGTTTTGATGACGTGCTCGACCATGGCGCCGCCGAAATTGCGCTCTGCCACGATCCTGTCGGCCTTCACCTTGTCCGGCGTCTGCGACCAGCGGCCATGATATGCATCGACAGCTCGGCGCCCCCAGCCGTCAGGAGATAGCATGCATGTCCGGTTAGCAAGAACGTAAGCGCGACCGTCGATACCCTTGCCAGCCACGATGATGCCAATCTCGTCACCATCATCGCTTTGCCCCTTGGGCCTGAAGGGTCGACGGCGACCACGACACGCTGCAGATCGGGCTGGCGGCAATGTTTTTCTTCGCCCTCGGCGGAGGGTGCTTCGGCGGATAGCCAGTCCGGCGGACCCGCTCGCTCCCCACCCCGTTAGGCGCGTGCGTCCTCGGAACGGAGTCGCATCATCGGCGTTACCGGGCCAACCAAACGCTGCCAATGATATGGAGGAACGGGCGTGATCGAGTTGACCGAGAAGGAAAAGCGCTTTCTCAAGCGCGTTGACACCATCACTCACGTTCCCTGGTCGAACAAAGTCACCGCCGCAGATGCCAAAGGCAAGCCAATGCGTATCGCAAGGGCGACCTTTGCCCGATTAAGAGACGACGGCATCATCATCCGATCTACTAGCGACCTGACCTCGAACACCTACGTCATTAATTCTGCACCCGTGACGCCACAAGTCGCGGAAGTGCAGGAAGCGTCCTGATCGGGCGGGATTGACCGTGCGGATCGCCCTGATCTCAGCGCCCGATGATCGCGCCTGATTTTGGTTGCGCAGGTCACCGTCTGAGCACTCGCGGGAACAAAGGTCGTTTCCGCCTGTTAAATCACACCTCGAACAACGGGAGACTGCGATGCTCACCAAATCTCTATTAGCCCTTATGCTGGCTACCAGCTTGACTGCAACAGCAGCACCTGCCCTTTCGCAAGAGACGCCAACACCTACACCGCCTGCCGCAGCCGATGATGCTCGCGACGACTTCGACTGGGGTTGGTTGGGCCTTATCGGCCTACTGGGTCTGGCAGGTCTAACAGGCCGCAGGAGGCGGGACGACACTCTCGGTCGGACGAACGTCAGGTAGTGAGCTACGGCGTGAGCGCCGAGCGCCGCTCCGCCATCCTCGCCGCCCCCTATGTAGCGCTCCGCCTCAGATGTGCGATGCTGAGCACCGCATCGGCGCCCTCTCTGCGTCGCACAGTGCGGCGTTCTACATCCTGCCTGGAGGCAGTTCAGCGCAAATCACCCTCAAGCGCCATGGCTGGTCCTGGAGCGCTGATGCGAAGCGGTGCGCCGTCTGATCGGCGAGGTGGAATTGAATCGCTTCACCAAGCGTCGCGACGTGTCCTCTGACAATCGATAGTCTTTGAACACCTCCAGCGCCTGTGACCGTGAAGGCCTCGGTGGAGCGGTCGAAGACGCTCGCCTGTTTCTAGCGCTGTTTGGCAGGAAGACGAACAACGCTCGCTCTCATTCCTCGCGACCTTCTGACCAGCAACGAAACGCGCTGTTAACGCCGTTCGCGGGTGACAGGATGTAGGCCGCAGTTCGAAAGTGTAGTCTGCATTTCGCTGTCAGCCGCGGAGGCGGAAATGAAGTTGCTTCGGATTGCGCTCCTGTGCACGGCCATGATCGGCCTTGGAATGCCGCCCGTTCGAGCTGAGGATCAGCCGGCTCCGCCGAACAGCGAAGCAGCAACAGAGCAGCCGCCAGTTCATTGCGAGGGGCAAAACTGTCTCCCGCCGGCGGATAATCCTGTGCAGGAATGCACCGGACAAGATTGCATGCCAGCTCCGCCGACCGAACCGGGTCCGGAGATTGAGCAGGTCGAGTGAGCAGCATCAGCGGACGATCTCTCTTTTGGCAGGGATACGGCTCATTGGTTCCCGCGCTTCCGGCCAGCAGCGCACCGCTGGCGTTCCAGACTGTGCCAACCAAATCGAAGCCTAGGCTGCACGTTCGCGAACAGCCGGAACCAACGGCGACGACAAGCGGTTTACCAATCGAAGGGACTGTAATGGATGCAGGATAATGGAATTTCTGGATTTGGAATTGGCGAGAGCCCGACAGCGGCTCAGCCGAGCGGAGCTCTCCCTTAGGCGTGCGAATGAAATGCTGGATGAAGACTGCGGTGTCGGCATCAATATTGCGTTGTGCAGCAGGATACGGGCTGCGCAACGTCGCGTGGCCGAGGCCAGATCGCGGTTGATGAAGATCGATCCAACCAGCGCTGACGGTTTTCGCACGGGTTGAACCGCACGTTAACGCCGCGATAGGTCGGGGTCATGCGGCATCCCCTCCTGGCCGCTGCCCGTGCCCACTTCGCAAGCAAAGCTCGCGCTGAACAGCGTCATGCAACGCTCGCGGTTCGCGGTTGATAGTATCCGAATCGAACCCGGCACGTTGCGTCTGTCCGCCCAAGGTCGCAACCACCTGCTTCCAGTAGTTCGTCGCAGCGGCGCCGCGCTTGCCCGAAAGCACCTCGGCAACACGTCGGACTTTGCCGACACGCTTCGCCATCGGGAAGGCGATCACCAGACAAGGCGGGTTCCAATCCAGAACTTCGAGCTGCTTTATGCAACCCTCCTCTTGGCTCGCACGTAAGCGCCTAGTTCTTCACCTTCATCGCCTCTGCCCCGCAAGGGTCCAAAGCCGCCCTCCGTCAAACCGATAGCCCGGCTAGAACCATCATGTTGGTATAAATCTGAAACACTATCGTGCAGATCGCTGCGAGCGAGATCGGCACGCCAAACGGCACGACGCCTTTGCGGTCCAGGTGCTGAATGTAGAGGCGGAAAGCGCCTTGCGGCAGCATGAGCGGATTTTTGACGACCATCGCCGTGGCGAGAGCGAAAACCAGCAGCAGCACTGAAAATTCGACGAGGCCGCTGCCGCCTATCAGCAACGGCACCACCGCCATCAGCTTGACATCGCCGGCCCCGATCTTGCGCATGGCCCAGAACGGAAAGAGCGCAGCAAACAGCAAAAGACCGGCAAGCGCGCTCAGGCCCATGTCCCACCACGACCCGGATTGCACCGATAGGAGCTGCAGCGAGCCCGAACCCAGGCAAAGCAGCAGCAGCACATTCTGGTTGGATATCTTCTGGGTGGTGAAGTCGAGCCAGGCGATCCTTGCCAGCAAAGGAATGGCTAGTCCCTTCAGCAGCAGCGATGCGGCGAGCAACATGCTGTCGCCTTACCGCTCGAGATTCTTCACGCTCGACGACAGCAGCTGCAGATTGTTGGCCACGGTCGGATCGTTGGGCGCCAGCTCATAAGCCTTGAGGAAATTGCTGCGTGCGTCCTGCAGCTTGCCGCGCAGCAGATAGGAATAGCCGACATTGTTGTAATATTCGGGCGTCCCGCCGACCAGCCGGAAGGCTTGGCGATAGGCGTAGTCGGAAAGGTCGAAGCGGCGGATGCGATCGCTAGAAGCGGCCAGGCCCATCCAGGCACCACCATCATTGGGCGCCAGTTGTGTCGCCTTGTAGAACAAGGCGCCAGCATTGCCGTAATTTTCCGCGCGGAACTGGTTCTTGGCTTCGGCAACGGCCTGGTCCGAGGCATAGTACTCGACGTCGCTGACCGTCTTCAGCCCGTCGAAGGCATCGCCAAATGCCGTCACGTCACCTTTTGAGGGCTCGTTGGTGCGGACGACGCCGCTGGTATCAGCCGTCTGACAGCCGGAAAGCACGATAAGCAGCAAACCGGCTAGGGCTGCGAGGCGCATTGGCCCTATCATTTCGTCCCCCAAAAGAGTTCTCCGACTCTGTATTTCGACCAAAGCACATGATCATCTAGAAGAAAATGCCCCTCATTCGGATGATCACCGGTAACATGATGACCATCAACACCACCGGGAAGATGCAGAGCCCCAATGGGATCATCATCTTGACCGGCAAAGCATTGGCGCGCTCTTCGGCACTCAGGATTCTCTGGGTGCGCATTTCGTCGCTGTAGACGCGCAAGGCTTCCGTGAGACTAGTGCCAAGTTCTTCCGACTGCCTGAAAAGCACAGCGAGCGCCCGCGCCTCGTCAAGACCAATGCGGTCGGCGAGTTCGCGCAACGCCTCGCGCAATGGCTTGCCGGCGCGCAACTGCAAAGTCATGATCGAAAGCTGGATGCCGAGCCACCTGTGGGTGCCGGCCAGTTCACCGCTGACACGCTCGACGGCCGCCTCGAGGCTCATTCCTGCGTCGGCGCAGGTTATCATCATGTCCATGAAATCGGGAAAGCCACGACGATAGATCCGCTTTTGTGCCTTCTCGAAGCGATCGAGCAGGACGCTTGGAACCACGATGCAGGCGAGCCCAAACAAAGCAGAGCCGGCAAATGCTACGAAAGCGGGCAATTCAGGCGGCAGGACGCGTGACAGCAGCGCATAGGCGGCCAGAAAGCCGACACAGACCGCGCCAAGCCGCGACAAGGTGTAAATGAGTGGAGCGCTCGACTGGTAAAAGCCGGCGCGAAAGAGCTTCGCGTCCAAGGCGCTGGGCTCGTCCCGCTCCTTTTCGATCGATCGAAAATATGCATCCACTGGCCGCTGCGCTGCGATCTTCGCCAGCTGCTCCTGTCCAACGAGCGAACGGCGATCGGCAATACCTTCGGCCATCAGGCTTTTTGCGACCAGCTTCCGCGTCTGCAGCGCCGGCAAGAAGACGAGCGCGCCGAACAGAAAAAGTGCCACCGCCGCCACGAAGACGGCAATGGAAACCAACATACTCAGGTTCTGGACGTTCGAAAACAAGTTACGCTTCGCCCCTGTTCAGAAATCGAAATTGACCATTCGATACATAATGAAATCGCCCAACAGCGCCCACGACCCGAAAATCAGGAACACCGGCAGGATGACCGGATTGTTCCAGACCGTTCCGTAATAGGCTGGGGCAAGTATCTGAAGGATCAGGAACATCGCGACCGGGAACAGCGAGATGATCCATGCCGACACTCGGCCCTCGGACGAAAGCGCCCTGATTTTCATTCGCAATTTCTGCCTCTCGCGCAAAACTGACGCCAAATTGTGTAGAATCTCGGTGAGATTGCCGCCGGTCTTGGCTTGAATTGACAGCGACACCGAAAGCAGATGAAGGCCTTCGAAGCCTACGCGTTGTGAAAGCTTGCGCACGGCTTGTTCAATACTGAGTCCAAAGGTGATTTCGTCGGAAACGATGCCGAATTCAGTGCCGAGCGGATCAGGCATTTCGCGGGCGACGAGACCAATCGCCACCGAGGCCGGATGTCCGGCGCGCAGTGAACGAACGATCATGTCCAGCGCATCCGGGAGCTGTTTCGCGAATTTCTGGATTCGCTTGTTGCGGGCGCGCCGAAGAACAAGAAGCGGCAGCACAAATCCGACCACCAGAAAAACGATGAGGGATACGAGGGTCGAGAAACCCAAAAAGATCGACAACAGCGACGCCAATGCCAGGCCAGCGAGCAGGAAGGTCGCGGCGAAAGACAGCGGGTTTCCGGTGATACCGGACTGGGTATAGAGCCTGTTCAGCCCGATCAGGCCAAAGAGAAAGTCGCCCGAATCCGTCAGCCCGCGTTCGCGCAGCAATCCTTGCAAGGTCAGTTCGGCCGGAACGTCATCAACCAGACGCTTCATCCGGCGGTTAATCGTGCTGACTCGCGAGCGGCGCTTGGCAAAGGTAAAATACAGGGCCTCGCCAGCAAGAATCGTCGAGGCGGCCGCGAGCACATAAATGAAGTAGAGCAAAGTCTGGCCGGTGGGCATCAGAGCGCAACCTGCGGATTGAAGGCGTCCTTGGCAAAATGATGGCCCAGGGTCGCCGCCTCCGGGGCAAAGCGTGGACGGACGCCGGTAGCGCGGAAATCGCCGATGATTTTGCCCTCCGGCGTCACCTCCCGGCGGACAAAATGGTAAATCTCCTGAAGCTGGACGACATTGCCCTCCATGCCGGTCAGTTCGGAGATTGAAACGACGCGCCTTCCACCGTCCGAAAGACGCTGCGTCTGCACGATGATGTCGATGGCCGACGCAATCTGCGCTCGGATGGACTCGTGGGTCATCGGCATGCCGGCCATGCCGACCATCTGCTCGAGGCGGGAGATCGCGTCGCGTGGCGTGTTGGCATGGATGGTGGTCATCGAGCCTTCGTGGCCGGTGTTCATCGCCTGCAGCATGTCGAAGGCTTCCTCGCCGCGAACCTCGCCGACGATGATGCGGTCGGGCCGCATGCGCAGCGCGTTCTTCAGCAGTTCGCGCTGACGAACCTCGCCTTTGCCCTCGACATTCGGGGGGCGCGTCTCCAGGCGGCCGACATGCGGCTGCTGCAATTGCAGTTCCGCCGCATCCTCGATGGTGATCAGGCGCTCCTTGGCCGGGATGTAGCTAGACAGCGCATTGAGCAATGTCGTCTTGCCGCTGCCGGTGCCGCCCGAAACCAGGATCGACTTACGCGACTGCACCGCGATCCGCAGCAGGTCGATCATCGGCTGGCGAATGGAGTTGAGCGCCATCAGGCGCTCGAGCGAATAGGGATTCTTGGAGAATTTGCGGATCGACACCAGTGGGCCATCCACCGAGACCGGCCGCACCGCGATGTTGACGCGCGAGCCGTCTTCCAGGCGCGCATCCGCCATCGGCGCCGATTCATCGACGCGCCTGCCGATGGCCGAGACGATCTTGTTGATGACGCGCAGAAGGTGCGCCTCGTCGCGGAAGCGGATCGCCGTCTCCTCGATCACGCCGCGCCGCTCGATGAAGACGCGCTTGTGAGTATTGATCAATATGTCGGTGATCGAGTCGTCCTTGAGCAGCGGCTCGATCGGCCCAAGGCCCAGCATCTCGTCGGCTGTCTCACTGGTCAGCCTGTCGAGCTCCCGCGCGTTCAGCGGTACAGCGCGAGCACGAACGAACTCGCGAACGATTGGCCGGATTTCGTTCAGGATCTCGTCCTTCGATGCCGTTTCAAGCGCGGCAAGATTGAACCGGTCGATCAGATGGCGGTGGAGCTCGACCTTGAGCGTCAGGAAATCGTCACCTGCCGCTTCGACGTCGGCTGCCGGGGGAAGTGCCGCGACCGGCAACGTCACGATAGGCTCAACCCTTGGCTCGACCCGCGGTTCGCTTGGCCCCTTGGTGAATCGGCCCAACATGACTTCTTCCCCGTTTAATCCCCACGCTGAAACTAAGCGTTAACCACGGATGGCACAAGCGCCAGCCGCATACCATGCAAATTAATACTTCGGACATAGTTAAGATCAAGCATCAGAAAACGCGACGTTTATTTGGTCAGCGACGGTGTCCTAATGCAACACGGGGGCTCGCCCTTCAATGCAAAGTGCCTTTTTTGCCACAAAGGCGTCATGGAACTCACCTAAGGCCTTAGATATAAAGGGATATGCACCGTCACTAATGCTGCCCCGCTTCCGCCATATCCACGGCCAAATTGTGAACGAATGGTTAAGGCGGATGAAAAATTCAGCCAAATCAATGTTTTGATTAGTGTTAGAGTGGCAATGTTATTGCGCGGCCATGTACATGATAGTTAAGGATCCGTTAATCCCGTTTGACTCCGGTTTTCGCCGGGACTTAGATTCGAGATGACGGGGGATGCTCAGGTATGGATTTCATCCTTGGCTCGTCTCGTCGGGTTCAAACTCCAAAGGGAGAGATTGGCATGAAGAAGCTCATGACGATGACCCGGCAGTTCCGCGACGACGAAAACGGCGCTGCCATGGTCGAATATTCCATCCTTGTCGGCATCATCGCCGCAGCAGCGATACTTGCTATCCTGGCGATCGGCGGTTGGGTGACCGGTCGCTTTACCGGCCTATGCGCCGCGCTGGAAGCATCGCCACTCGGCACCTGCAACGTGGCAACGGGCGTCGGAACCTGATCGCCAGATCACGCTCAGGCCCGGGTCCCATCCGATCCGGGCCTGAGCCCAATCGCGACGGGCGAATTCCCGCACTTTAGGCTTGGGGCTTGGGCTATGCGCGCTAACACACTTATCATGATCGTTCTTGCGGGCGTGTTCGGCGTCCTGGCGGTGGTGCTCGCCAATGTCTGGCTCGCCAGCCAGCGTAGTGCCATGGCGGAAGCAAACGGAATCCAGCGCGATACGGTTGTGGTGGCAGCGGTGCCGCTGAAATTCGGCGACACACTGTCGGCCGACAAGCTGCGTGAAATCGCCTGGCCTGCAGGTGCCATTCCGGCCGGAGCTTTCAAGACGACGAAAGAGGCGCTGGCTGGCGAAGGCACCAAGCAGGCGCTGCAGGCGATCAGCGCCAACGAGCCTGTTCTCGCCACCAAGATCACCGGTCCTGGCCAGCGTGCCACGCTCTCCGCGGTGCTCGGCGAAGGCATGAAAGCCGTCTCTATCAGGGTCAACGACGTGCTCGGCGTCGCCGGATTTGTCTTTCCCGGCGATCGTGTCGATGTACTTTTAACGCGCACGGCGCGTGGCGAAGGCGGCGCGGATAAGAGCTTTGTCGACGTGCTGCTGCAGAGCATGAAGGTGCTCGCCGTCGACCAGGTTGCCGACGAAAGCACCGACAGCCCGACGGTGGTGAAATCGGTCACGCTCGAGGCCAGCACCAGGGATGCACAGAAGCTTACCTTGGCCGCCGGTGCCGGCCAGCTGTCGCTGGCGCTTCGCCAGGCAGCCGCCAGCGAGGGCGAGACGACCGAACGCATCACGCTTTCCGACCTGACCGGCGACACGCCGGCCGACGTCGCCGCCAGGGAGGCCGAGCTCGCCAAGCAGGCAATAGCCGAAGCTGAGGCCGCGGCCGAGCGCAAGCGCGCGGACGACAAGATCAATGGGCTGACCCAGGCCGTGGAGCGTGTGGGAAGCAGGCTCGACCTGTTGAGCAGCGCAAAACCTGCTCCGGCAGTGGCCTCAGCAC
Organism: Mesorhizobium sp. M5C.F.Cr.IN.023.01.1.1; assembly: GCF_003997585.1. Lineage (NCBI taxonomy): Bacteria > Pseudomonadati > Pseudomonadota > Alphaproteobacteria > Hyphomicrobiales > Phyllobacteriaceae > Mesorhizobium > Mesorhizobium sp. M5C.F.Cr.IN.023.01.1.1. Next base: position 31,935 of record NZ_RZSU01000069.1, read on the forward strand.
CCCAGGTGCAAGAGATAGTTAAGCAAGTGATTAAATATGTGCAGCCGGAACCACCGGCGCGTGCGACAATCGGCGTCTTTAGGGGTGTGAAGCTCGAATCCTACGACGTGCCGCGACAAAAATAACACCGGCGCATTCGGAAGGGGTTCCGGGTTGGGCAAGGGGGGTAGTCTAGATGCGTATGTTCCGGGGACCACTGGCGGCTGCTGCGCTGGCCTGTTCGGTGATGCTATTGCCGATTGACCTTGCTGCTCATGCAGCCGACCGAAGGATTGATGTATCGAACCCCAGCGTCCACCGTATTTTCCTGCCCATGTCACAGTCGGTGACGATCCAGGTGAACGCCACGCTGGGCGACATCGTCGTCGGCGACGAGAAGATCGCCGACGCCCAGCCAATGACCGACCGGACGCTCTATGTCATCGGCAAGAGTGCCGGCACCACCACCGTCAACCTCTTTTCCGAGGACAAGCGCTCGCTTGGCGTGATCCAGATCGAGGTCGGCGTCGACGTGAGCGACATGGCGCAAGCGATCCGGCAGGTGGCGCCCGGGGCGCGCATTGATATCGGTTCGGTCAACGGCAAGGTCAGGCTTGGCGGCCATGTCAAGGACGGCGCCACGCTGGCGGCGATCCTGCAGGTTGCCCAGCAATACGGGCCTGACGCGATCATAAATGCAGTGACCGTCGACAACAGCCAGCAGGTAAACCTCGAAGTGCGGGTGCTGGAGGCCAAGCGCAATGCCGGCCGCGATCTTGGCGTCTCAATCAGGAGCACCAACGGCAGCGGCACGACCCGCACTGGAACCGGTATTGCCACCGTCGATGAGGACAATTTGGTTCTTGGACCTGGAGGTCTGATTACCGGCCTTCTTTCGAACAGCAATCCATTCGCGGCGCTGATCACTCGCGTGATCGACAGCAACATCAAGGTCGATTTGATCATCGAGGCGCTCGAGGCCAAGGGTGTTGTGCGCATGCTGGCCGAGCCCAACCTCACCACGCTGTCCGGCGAGCCGGCCAGCTTCAATGCCGGTGGCGAAGTTCCTATCCGTAGCGTCGACGGTGATGGCGAGGTCCAGGTCGAGTTCAAGCAATTCGGCGTCAATCTGTTGTTCACGCCGATCGTTCTTGCCGACGACAAGATCAATATCAGGCTGGCGCCGGAAGTCAGCGACCTCACCGGTTTCACCAGCGCCGGCGACCCGATCTTCACCAACCGCAAGCTGTCGACCGTCGTCGAATTGCGCGACGGCCAGAGCTTCGCGGTCGGCGGGCTTCTGTCGAGCAAGAACACCAAGCTACAGAGGCAGGTGCCGTGGCTCGGCCAGGTGCCGATCGTCGGGACGCTGTTCCGGAATTCGAGCAACCAGAAGGAAGAGACCGAACTGGTCGTCATCGTGACGCCGCATATCGTGCGGCCGGTGAAACCAGGCGAACAACTGGCGACGCCGTTCGACAAGACACGGCCCGCCAACGACCCCGAGCTTTTCCTGCTCGGTCAACTGGAAGTGACCAAGGACATGGTTCGCAAATATGAACTGGGCGAAGGTGTCGTTGGCCCCTACGGCCACATGCTCGACCTCAAATCCAAGGACAAGATGCTCTATGTCAAGAAATAGGATCTTGCTCATCCTCTTGTGCGCCGGCTTGCTGACGGGCTGCGCCGACTATCTGAATCGCTACGAAACGATGACCTTGGCCGCAGGCGACACGCAGAAATACAACTCGCTGCTGCAGACGGTCGACCCGCTCAATCCGGCCTCCAAGAACACGACGATCAAAGGCGACGGCGTGCGCGCCGCCGCTGTCGCTGAGAGCTACAGAATTCCACCGCCACCACCGCCGCCGCCAGCCATTACGGTCAATGTCGGCAACACCGGGGTTGAATAGAAGGATGCGAGTTCAGCGTCAGGCAAAGCGACTGGCGTCAGGGGAGCTAAGAGCAAGGCCATGCTGCGGATTATTCGCGCGTTCTGGCACGATCAGAGGGGAATAGCGCTGATTCTCGTCAGTGTGACGCTGCCGGCGATCATCGGCTTTTCCCTGCTGGCGATCGACATGAGCCGGGTCAACAACCTCCACAACGATCTTCAGAAGGGCGCTGACG
>NZ_RZSU01000006.1:0-124878 GCF_003997585.1 Mesorhizobium sp. M5C.F.Cr.IN.023.01.1.1
TCGCCTCAACTGCCTCGACCTTTGACTGAGAAAGTTGGAGCGCGTCGCCGAGGACCCCACCCGTCCATCCGCCTTCGGCGGCTGTCCACCCTCCCCTCGAGGTGGAGGGAGTGCCCTACTTCACCAGCCCCTTTTCCTTGTAGTACCGCTCGGCGCCGGGATGCAGCGGCACCGGCATGCCGTCGAGCGCCTTGGCCATGTCGATCGCCTTGGCGGCGGCGTGGGCGGCGGCGAGCTGGTCGAGATTTTCGAACAGCAGCTTGGTCATCTGATAGGCGGTCTCGTCGGAGACGTCGGCATGGGTGATGAGGAAATTACCGACGGCGGCGGTCGCGACATCCTCGGTCTGGCCTTCATAGGTGCCCTTGGGAATGGCTACCGAAAGATAGGGCGAGCCGATCTTGGCGACGTCCTCCGCCGGTACTGCAACAACGTTGATCGGCACGGAGGTGGCGAGGTCGCGGATCGATGCGACGCCGAGGCCGGCCGATTGCAGCGTGGCGTCGAGCTGGCGGTTCTTGATGAGCTCGACCGATTCGGCGAAGGGCAGATACTCGACCCGTCCAAGGTCTTCGTATTTCAGCCCGGCGGCCGCGAAGATGGCGCGGGCGTTGAGCTCGGTGCCGGAGGCCGGCGCGCCGACAGACAGGCTCTTGCCCTTGAGGTCGGCAAGCGTCTTGATGCCGGACTCCTTGCTGGCAACGATCTGGATGTAGTTGGGATAGATGGCGGCGATGCCGCGCAGCTTGTCGAGCTTGCCCGGATAGCCGGCTTCGGTGTTGCCCTCGGCGGCCAGTTTGACGGCATCTCCGAGCGCGAAGGCGATCTCGCCTTTGCCCTGCTGCAGCAGGTTGAGGTTCTCGACCGAAGCTTTCGTCGCCTGCACCTGGGTGCGGGCGCCTTCGATGCCCTTGCCGTAGATTTCCGACAGCGCAACGCCGAGCGGATAATAGACGCCCGACGTGCCGCCAGTCAGCACGTTGATGAATTCCTGCGCCTTGGCCGAAACCGCTCCAATGCCCAGCGACAGCGCCAGCGCGCCGGCGGCAACAAACTTCGTCCTGAAATTGAGCATCTGATTTCCTCCCTGAAATATTTGCCACCGCGCGACCCGCGGCGAGTTTAGACAGCGGGCGGGAAATGCCAACCCGCAATTGCGCCGATTAGACCAACGGTCGATGCCGCTGGACATGCAGGCTTGCGCCAGATGCCATCCGGGCCGAAAGATTTTTGCAGCGCCTGTCGAAACCGGACGAGGACGCGCGACATTGGTTCGGCCGGCAACGAAGCGGCCTTCGAACCACGGGAGAAGACCCATGCGATACATGCTTTTGATCTACAATGACGAAGCCGCAATGGCGAATGCGCCACGCGAGAGCACCGAGCAGACCCTCGCGGCCTACGGTGCTTATACCGAAGCGTTGAAGAAATCAGGCGCATGGTTGGCCGGCGACCGGCTGCGCCCGACCCAGGCGGCCACCTCTGTGCGGATGGCCAACGGCAAGACCAACGTGCTCGACGGGCCGTATGCCGACACCAAGGAGCAGCTTGCCGGCTTCTACATGATCGAGGCGACGGACATCGACACGGCCATCGAATGGGCTGCGCGCTGTCCGGCAGCCAGCACCGGCACGGTCGAGGTGCGACCGATCTGGGAAATGACGGAGTACTTATCTGAGAAATGACCATGTGATGGACAGTCGTCCGGAGATCGCGCGGGCGGCGGCGGAAGCGGCCGCCCGGCAAAGTTACGGCAAGCTGGTCGCCTATCTGGCCGCGCGCATGCGCGACGTGGCCGGCGCCGAGGACGCGCTGGCCGATGCCTTTGCGGCGGCGCTCGAACGCTGGCCGCAAACCGGCGTGCCTGAGAAGCCGGAAGCCTGGCTGCTGGCGGTGGCGCGCAGACGCAGCGTCGACGTGATCCGGCGGCGGCTGACCAGCGAGGCGGGCCGCGACCATCTCAGGCTGATCGCCGAGGAGATCGAGGCCCGCATGGCCGACGAAGACCTGCCCGACGAGCGGCTGCGCCTGATGTTTGCCTGCGCCCATCCGGCGATCGAGGCCGGCGTGCGCGCGCCGCTGATCCTGCAGACCATTTTAGGCTTCGACGCGGCGACGATCGCCTCGGCCTTCCTGGTGTCGCCGGCAACGATGGGTCAGCGCCTGGTGCGCGCCAAAACCCGCATCCGCGAGACCGGCATTCCGTTCCGGGTGCCGGAGCGGGCCGAGCTCGGCGAGCGGCTGGATGCGGTGCTTGAAGCGATCTACGCCGCGTTCGCCGAAGGCTGGTCCGACCCGGCCGGCACCGAAACCCGGCGCCGCAATCTCGCGACCGAGGGCATCTGGCTCGGCCGGCTGGTGGCGTCGTTGATGCCGGATGAGCCGGAAGCGCTCGGCCTGCTGGCGCTGATGCTGTTTGCCGAGGCGCGGCGTGTGGCGCGGCGAAACGCCGCCGGAGACTATGTGCCATTGGCCGAGCAGGAGCTTGCGCTGTGGGACGGCGCCTTGATCGACGAAGCGGAGACGCTGCTCAGGCGCGCCGCGGCCAAGGGCGTCGTCGGTCGCTACCAGCTCGAGGCGGCCGTGCAATCCGCCCATACGACGCGGCGGCTGACCGGCCGGACCGATTGGGTCGCGATCAGACATCTCTACGACGCGCTGTCGGTGATTGCCGCCTCGCCGGTGATTTCGATCAACCGCGCTGTGGCCATTGCCGAGGCCGACGGCGCCGCGGCTGGATTGAGTGCGCTTGATGAGCTTGGCGACGACAAACGGCTGCATGATTATCAGCCTTATTGGGCCGCCCGCGCGGGCCTTCTGGCCAGGCTCGGCAAAACCCGGGAAGCGGCCGCAGCCTATGACCGGGCGATCGGCCTCGAACGCGACCCGGCCGTGCGCCGGTTCCTGCAGGAACGAGGGGCGGGGCTCGGCCGCGCGGAAGCAGACTGAGACAAGGCGATCGGTTCAGGCCGGCCACATGGCGTGGGAGGCGTTCAGCTTCCTCATCAACTGATGCTCCCGCAATTTGGCCCACAGGCGTTCGATGTTCGGCCAGGCGGTGCGGACTTTTCCGACCTCGGGATGCCAGGCCACCAGCATGACGAGATAGATGTCGGCCAGCGAGAGCTGGTCGCCGACCAGCCAGTCGCGGCCTTCGAGGGCAGCATCGAGAATGGCCAAGCCGCGATCCATTTCCGAGATCGCCGCCTGCTTGACCGCGTCCACGCCGCCGGGATCGGCTGTGTAGCGATGAGCATAGAAGAACCGCAGGTCAGCCTGATAGATGACCGACGACATGAACGTCATCCAGCGCAGGAAGTCGGCGCGGTCAGGCGAGTTCGCTGCCGGCGCCAAGTTCGCTTCCGGGTGGCGCTCGGCAAGCAGGATGCAGATCGCCGCCGATTCGGTCATCGAGCTTCCGTCCGGCAAGATCAGGACTGGCACCTGGTTCAAGGGGCTGATGTCGAGGAAGGCCTGGTCGGGCGAGGCGGACTTCGGAACGTCGATCTGGTCGAAAGGCACGCCCGCCAAAGCGAGCGCCGCCTCGACGACAAAGCCGCCGGTATTGGCACGGGTATAGAGCTTGTACATGAAATCCTCCGCCAGCCGGTGCAAGGCCGGCAACGATCTGAACCGGAAGCGCCGCTCCACTCAAGCGAGCGACGGCCGCCACAGGTGTTTTTTCAGCGGTCCAGCGCTGCCATCTGGGTCCTCGGCGCACGGGTTGGAGCCTGTCGCTCCTTAGGTGGACTAGCGCAACTTTCGAGATTAGCTGAAGCCCACTTATCTTCGTCGAGGGACCTAAGCCCCCAGCCCTTCGAACAGGATCGTCGACAGATAGCGCTCGGCGAAGGACGGGATGACCACCACGAGATTCTTGCCATTGTTCTCCGGCCGCGAGCCGACGACGATCGCCGCCTGCAGGGCAGCGCCCGACGAGATGCCGACCGGCACGCCTTCGAGGCGCGCGACGAGCCGCGCATTGGCGACCGAATCCTCGTTGGAGACCTTGACGATCTCGTCATAGATCGTCGTGTCGAGTATCTTCGGCGCGAAGCCGGCGCCGATGCCCTGGATCTTGTGCGGACCGGGCTGGCCGCCCGACAGCACCGGCGAGGCTTCCGGCTCGACGGCGACGACATGCACGGAGGGCTTGCGCTGCTTCAGCACCTGGCCGACGCCGGTGATGGTGCCACCGGTGCCGATGCCGGCCACGAAGATGTCGACCTCGCCATGGGTGTCGTTCCAGATTTCCTCGGCCGTGGTGCGGCGGTGGATCTCCGGGTTGGCCGGATTTTCGAACTGCTGCGGAATAATGGCGTCGGGCAGCGTCGCGGCCAGCTCGTCGGCCTTGGCGATCGCGCCCTTCATGCCTTTCGGCCCTTCGGTCAGCACCAGTTCGGCGCCGAGCAGCGCCAGCATTTTCCTGCGCTCGACCGACATGGTTTCCGGCATCGTCAGGATCAGTTTGTAGCCTTTGGCGGCAGCGGCAAAGGCGAGCGCGATGCCGGTGTTGCCCGAGGTCGGCTCGATCAGCGTCGTCCTGCCGGGTGCAATCCTGCCCGATGCCTCCAGCGCCTCGATCATCGAGACGCCGATGCGGTCCTTGACCGAGGCGATCGGGTTGAAGAATTCGAGCTTGGCCAGCAGATTGGCAACGACGCCCTTTTCATTGGCGAATTTGTCGAGCCGTACCAGCGGCGTGTCGCCGATCGTCTCGGTGATCGAATTGTAGATGCGGCCGCGGCCCGGCGCGTGCGCGGTGGTGGCGGGCTTGTTCATTGGTTTCGCTCCCAAGAGTTAGGCGGGCAAGAGGCAGGCAAACAAGTTTCGACAAGGCAGGATAAAGCGTTCGGCCGCGCAAGATAGTCTGCCGTTTGAAAATATGGAACGCATTCTGAAAACACCCTCGTCCCGGAAAAGCATTCAGGCGTGGCCAAAACTGGCCTATTGCCGGGCGGCGATCGCAGCCGCCGCCCCGACCATGAAGGCGGCGGCGGTGCGGTTCAGCGCCCTCAGCGCGCGCGGCGACTTCAGAAGCCCGCGCGCCTTGGCCGCCAGCGCCAGATAGGGCACCAGCACCACCAGCAACACGACGAGCGTCAGCGCGACGAGGATGCCGTAGTCGGCGAGCGTAATGGTCTTCAGATCGACGATGGTCGGCGTGATGGCGAGATAGAAGATCATCGTCTTCGGATTGCCGAGCGTGACGGCGAGGCCGGCAATAAAGCTCGACACCAGCCCGCCCCTGCCTTTTTTCGCCTCCACCGTTTCGGGCGTGATGCCGCTCGTCCAAAAGCGCCAGCCCAGGAAAGCGAGATAGGCGACGCCCAGCCATTTGATCGCCAGGAAGGCCATGCCGAAGGTCTGCGCGACGAGAGCGAGGCCGAGCACCACGGCGGTGAGGTAGATGAGATCGCCGAGCATCAGCCCAAAGGACATGGCGAGCGCCGAGCGAAAGCCGGACCCAAGCGCACGCGCAATAAGTGCGGTGAGCCCCGGGCCGGGGATGGCAGCGGCGATGCCGAGGGCCGCGCTATAAGCGAGGAATCCGGTCAGGGTCATGGTTTCGGCCTTAGCGCATGACCCCGAAAAAGGGATGGACCTTTAGACTGAGCCTTTTAAGACCGGGGCTTTGTCGCACAAAGGTGGGCAGGCGTGTACTCCCTGATGGACGGTTTCGATTGCACCAGCGCCGCCGGCCAGGCGAACGCGCCGATCAGGACGGGCTTTGCCGTAAGTGACGCGCCGGCAAATCGACAGTATGGTTTTTCGGACTCAGTTTCCGGCTGCGTAGAAATCGTCGTCGAGGCGCTTTTCCAGCGCGACGAGATCGGCCGGCAGCGGCAGGCCCATGGCGCGCATCTCCCTCAGCTTTTCGCGCAGCTGTTCCTGCACTTCATGCTGATCCTCGGGCTGGTTGATCATCTGCTCGAGCAACAGGCTGATCTGGGCTTTGAATGATTCCAGCGCCATTTTTTTCTCCTTGAGGTCCCCGAAAGCGTGTCGCGTTTGAAGGGATTCGTGCGACGCGCTCTGGTTTTGGGCGACATGATTACCGCAGCATGCGGGAAATAAGCTGCGCGGTATAGTCGACCATCGGCACGATGCGTGCGTAGTTCAGCCGGGTCGGGCCGATGACGCCGAGCGCGCCGATGACGCGGGCGTCCTTGTCGCGATAGGGCGCCACCACCAGCGACGAGCCCGACAGCGAAAACAGCTTGTTTTCCGAGCCGATGAAGATGCGCACGCCGGAACCTTGCTCGGCGAGGTCGAGAAGCTGGATCAGCCCGTCCTGCGTCTCCAGATCCTCGAATAAATGCCGCAGCAGCTCGATGTCGGCCTGCGCGGTGACATTTTCCAGCAGGTTGGCGCGGCCGCGCACGATGAGACGCGCCGGCAGGCCGCTCTCGGCGCCCGCCCAGACCGCAAGGCCCTTCTCCACCAGATCCTGCGACAGCGTGTCGAGGGCGGCCTTGGTCTCTTCCTTGATGCGGGCGATCTCGATCCGCGCCTCGGCCAGCGTGCGGCCACGGATGTGGGCATTGAGGAAGTTCGAGGCTTCATGCAATTGCGAGACGGTGATGCCGGCCGGCAGGTCGACGACGCGATTCTCGACGTCGCCGTTCTGCGACACCAGCACGGCCAGCGCCTTGGTCGGCTCGAGTTGGATGAATTCGATGTGCTTGAGCGCCACCTCGTTCTTGGCGGCAAGCACGAGGCCGGCGCCGCGCGACATGCCGGACAGCATCTGGCTAGCCTCGGTGAGCATGTGCTCCAGCGTCGCGCCAGAGCCGGAGGCGCGCACCTGCGCCTCGATGGTGCGGCGCTCCTCGTCGGAGAGATCGCCAAGCTCCATGAAAGCATCGACGAAGAAGCGCAGGCCGGCCTGGGTCGGCAGCCGGCCGGCCGAGATATGCGGCGCATAGATCAGGCCGAGATGCTCGAGATCACTCATCACGTTGCGGATGGTGGCGGGCGACAGCGAAGACGGCAGGATACGCGACAGGCTGCGTGAGCCGACCGGCTCGCCGTCCTTCAGATAGGAATCGACAATGCGCCGAAAGATGTCGCGCGAGCGCATGTCGAGCGACTGGAGTGCGGGCGATTGAAGCGCAGGCGACTGGAGCACTGCCGCCGACTGGGAATTGGGATCGACTGCCTTGGTCATTTCGAGCCAAATACCTCCGGCCCAAAGATATAGACTTCGGCCACGCCGGCGCAACTGGTCCATTTTCCTTTGCGCCTCTCGTCGCGTGCGGCTACAAGCCGGCCACGATTCCGAAAAATAGGATAAAAGCCTGAATGCGCCCTTCTAAACGCCAATTCGACGAAATGCGCGCCATCTCCTTCGAACGCGGCGTCTCCAAGCACGCGGAAGGTTCGTGCCTGGTGAAGTTCGGCGACACGCATGTGCTGTGCACGGCCAGCCTCGAGGAAAAAGTGCCGGGCTGGATGCGCAATTCCGGCAAGGGCTGGGTGACGGCGGAATACGGCATGCTGCCGCGCTCGACCGGCGAGCGCATGCGCCGCGAAGCTTCGGCCGGCAAGCAAGGCGGCCGCACGCTGGAAATCCAGCGGCTGATCGGCCGTTCCCTGCGCGCCGTGGTCGACCTGCAGGCGCTCGGCGAGCAGCAGATCACCGTCGACTGCGATGTGATCCAGGCCGATGGCGGCACGCGCACCGCCTCGATCACCGGCGGCTGGGTGGCGCTCCATGACTGCCTGCGCTGGATGGAAGCCCGGCAGATGGCCAGCGTCGCCAAGGTGCTGAAGGATCATGTCGCGGCTGTCTCCTGCGGCATCCATGACGGCCAGCCGGTCATCGACCTCGACTATCTCGAGGATTCCTCGGCCGGCACCGACGCCAACTTCGTCATGACCGGCAAGGGCGGCATCGTCGAGATCCAGGGCACGGCCGAGGGCGAGCCTTTCTCAGAAGAGCAGTTCACGGCGCTGATGGAATTGGCCAAGAAAGGCATCCAGCGACTGGTCAGCCTGCAACAGATGGCTGTAGCTTAACCCTGTCATGACCCCTTCCGCCATCCTCGAATCAGCCCTCTACGTGACCGACCTCGATGCCGCGGAAGACTTCTATTCCGGCGTGCTCGGGCTCGATCTGCTGGGCAAGGTCGACGGCAGGCATCTTTTCTTCCGTTGCGGGGACGGCGTGCTGCTCGTCTTCAACGCCGAGGCGACCAAGGTGCCGCCGGCGCCCGATGCCAAGCTGAAAGTGCCGCCGCACGGCGCTGTCGGCGACGGCCATCTCTGCTTTGCGGCAAGCGCGGACGAGATCGTGCGCTGGAAAGCCCATCTTGAGCAGAAGAAGATCGCCATCGAGAGCGAGTTCGAATGGCCGCAGGGTGGACGCTCGATCTATATTCGCGACCCCTCCGGCAATTCGATCGAATTCGCCGAGCCAAGAATCTGGGGCATCTGATGCATTCGCTTGATGGACATGAGATCGTCGTCGCCAGCCACAATGCCGGCAAATTACGCGAGTTCGCCGATCTGATGGCGCCATTCGGCATAGAAGCGAAGTCGGCCAAGGAATACGGCCTGCCGGAGCCGGACGAGACCGGCACCACCTTCGAGGAGAACGCCTATCTCAAGGCTTTTGCCGCCGCCAAGGCGACAGGCCTGCCCGCATTGTCGGACGATTCCGGCCTGTGTGTCGATGCTCTGGGCGGGGCGCCCGGCGTCTATACCGCCAATTGGGCCGAGGCGCCGGACGGGTCCCGCGATTTCGGCATGGCGATGCAGCGAGCGGAAGTGGCGTTGCAGGAAGTCGGCGCGGTTGCGCCTGCGCAGCGTAAGGGCCGCTTCGTCGCCGTCATCTGCCTGGCCTTTCCCGACGGCGCGGCCGAATGTTTCCGCGGCGAGGTCGAGGGCACGCTGGTATGGCCGCCGCGCGGCGAACTCGGCTTCGGCTACGACCCGGTGTTCGTGCCGGACGGTTTCGAACAGACCTTCGGCGAGATGACCGCAGAGGAAAAGCATGGCTGGAAGCCCGGCCAGCCGACGGCATTGTCGCACCGCGCCCGCGCCTTCCAGAAATTCGCGCAAGCCAGACTGGATTTGGCACGATCGGCCGTGAAATGACCATGCTGCTCGACCGCAGCCCCGGCTTCGGCGTCTACATCCACTGGCCGTTCTGCGCGGCCAAGTGCCCGTATTGCGACTTCAACAGCCATGTCCGCCACCAGCCGGTCGACCAGGAGCGTTTTGCGCGCGCCTTCGAGACCGAGCTTGCGACGATGCGCCACCGCACCGGACCGCGCGAGGTGACCAGCATTTTCCTCGGCGGCGGCACGCCATCGCTGATGAAGCCGGAAACCGTGGCGACGGTGCTGGACGCCGTGGCGAAGAACTGGACGGTGCCCGCCGGCATCGAGGTGACGCTGGAAGCCAACCCCTCCTCGGTCGAGTCCGTGCGCTTTCGCGGCTACCGGGCGGCAGGCGTCAACCGCGTGTCGCTCGGCGTCCAGGCGCTGAACGACAAGGATCTGCGCTTCCTCGGCCGCTTGCACAATGTCGATGAAGCGCTGCAGGCGATCGGCCTGGCGCGTGAGATCTTTCCGCGGCTGTCCTTCGACCTGATCTACGCACGGCCCGGCCAGACACCTGAGGCGTGGCAGGCGGAGCTCGAACAGGCTATCGGCCGCGCCGCCGACCACCTGTCGCTCTACCAGCTGACCATCGAGGAAGGCACGCCGTTCCACGCGCTGCATGCGGCCAAGAAATTCGCTATTCCCGACAATGACCATGCCGCCGATCTCTATGCGCTGACGCAGGAGATCACCGCCGCACATGGGCTGCCGGCCTACGAGATTTCCAACCACGCCAGATCAGGTGCCGAAAGCCGGCACAATCTCACCTATTGGCGCTATGGCGAATATGTCGGCGTCGGTCCCGGCGCGCATGGCCGCTTCGTCGAGAATGGCCGCCGCGTGGTGACGATCGCCGAAAGAATGCCGGAAACCTGGGCCAATCTGGTCGAGGCCAAGGGCAATGGCGTCACCGGCGGTGAGACCCTGACGCGCTCGGAAGAGGCCGACGAGTTTCTCTTGATGGGGCTTAGGCTGGCCGAGGGCATCGATCTCTCGCGCTACGAAGCGTTTTCCGGGCGCGGCCTGTCGACGGCGCGGCTATCGATGCTGCAGGGCGAGGGGCTGGTGGCGCCGATCGGCAATGCCCGCCTGCGCGCCACCCCGGCCGGCATGATCGTGCTCGACGCCGTGGTGGCGGACCTGGCGCGGTAAAGCATAGGCCAGGAGCTGAACTGTCACAGACAATTTATCGACTCACGCGCGAGCTTGGCCGCGTTGGGTGTAATCCGGGAAACCCAGAGGGCATCTGGGGTGGAAGAACCCGGGAGGCGTTGCGCCGTTTCGCTCGATACTCCGGCGCTGAGATCGACATGGCGAAACCGACAACAATTGCTTTGAAGAAATTGGAAGAAAGCACAGCTCGCGTGTGTCCGGTGGTTGCCCAGCCGAATTCGATAGAAGCACCCCGCCATGCGAACAACCCGAACACCCGGCCACGACCAATAGCGGAACAGAAGCGTGCCGCCGCTACTCCGAGCGCGAGCAGGCCAGCTCGCGTTTGCAGCGCCGGGGCTCGCCGGGGCAGCGGCTTCTGCCGCGATCCAATTACAATTTGCGAGTGATGTGTCGGCAGAGGTTGCCGATCTGGCGTCGCTCAGCGGCCACGAGCCGTGTTGAAGCCGGTGAGAACCGGTAAGCGGCAGCAGAGAGGTATGCTGGCGCTCCCATCTTCCACCTCGTCCTATCGAAACTCAATAATGTAGCCGTGCGAGCTGTTTTGCGGACCCATATCGTCCCACGTGCTCGCCTTGAGGTCGGCCGTGTCCCGGTTGCCGTCCAGATGAGCATAAAACATCGCAAAATCATCACCCTGCTTGTGCTCGTTGGGGTGGTTGGGAAGCCAATTGTTGTAAGTCATTGCCTCGCCGGTCAGCCATCGCCAGCCGCCACGAGGCTCGCGTCCCCCCGGATCCTGCTCAAGGCCGATCCACGGACCCATCTTGTAGGACACATTTCCGTCGAAGCCAGTTTCGAACATCCGGTCATCAGCCTCGAACAGTCCGTAAACAAAGTCGTTCTCCGCCTTTGACGAGATCGACGCCAGATGCGCTTTACACCGCTGGGCAGCAGATTTGGCGGTCTGCCAAGACGAGTGGCGATCGTAAACCGCCACATAGAGGCGGCTCCCAAACTCGCCGTAGATGATTTCTTTGCCCCTGAGGCATTGCGCGGCGCGAATAATGCGCTCATCGGTTTCGAGCCCTTTCAAATCCTCGGGTTCGAAGAGCCGCGCCTCGTCGGCAGATACGACGGAATCCGTGCTCGTGACGCCAACCAGTTCCAGCCTGTTAGCGACGACGCTATTGATATATCCGGTCTCGGTGAGCCCCAGCGCCTTCTGGTATCGAGAGATCGCCCTGCGAGTCTTTTGACCGAAATTCCCGTCCACCGCGCCTATTTCATATCCGAGGTCGGAAAGCGTCAGCTGGATTTCCTTGCGTTGAGACTGCGTCAGCCTCATACGGCTTTCAGCTTCCTGCGGCGACACGAGGCCATCGCCGCCACCTTCGAGCAGGCGCAGCGCAGCGCGCGCGCTGTCGGAGAAAGAGCCGGATTGGTGCTTGGCCAAGTAAAGCTGCCAGCCGCGTGCAGTGGCAATGCGCTCGGCTTTTTCGAAATCTATCTGGGCGAGAAAATCGGATGCGGCGACAGCGGTCGCCGGCGCGCTGGCGTTGAAGTAAAATTCAGCGGCAATGTTCGAGACAATCTGCGGCGATTGGACGTTGTTCGTCTTTATCCGGACATCGCGGATCACACGCTTGAAAGCCGTACCTACCTCTAGCGAAGGGCTGGCCAGATGTTCAACTAAGGCCGTCGTGAAAGGCGAGTTCTCACCGACTCCATCGTAGGCGACCTGGCCAGGCGAAGCGGAGAAGGCGATCATCGTTCCCGAGCCGGTGGAACTCACCGGCGCCAGCCCCTTCAACGCAGCGCCGCGGGTGACGCCTTCGACGCTTGCATTCAGCCGGTCGGCGATCGGATTATTGCGACAGGCATCGACGAAAAGAAGCGAGAGCGAGGCTTTCCGCTCCATAATGCTTATAATGGAATTCAGCGCGATGGCTTCGGCGTCGACATCAAACTCCGACAGCAGCTCGGCATCGAGCCCGAGCAGAAAATTTTCGCCTTTCAGCTGCATCCCGTGGCCAGCGAAGTAGAACAAGGCGGTGTCGGCTGGCCCGATCTTCTTTGAAAAATTAGAGAGTCCTCTCGCGAAACCGGCCCGGTCGACATTGATCAGACTGTCTACCTCGAAGCCGTTTTCCTTCAGGAACGCTGTAAAGGCACGGGCGTCGGCGGCGGCGTTCGCCAACGGCGTTGTCGCCGTGTAGGCAGAATTCCCGACTACCAACGCAAGGCGCTTACCTTCCGCAGCGCTTAGCGGCGCTGAAAGGCCCAGCACCATCAGAAGCAGAAAAAATAGAAATGTCTGAAGATTTCTGAGCCCCATGGCTGCCTCTCTGCCCTAGCAAAGCCTGAGCAGGAAAAGCATTGGTGTCAACATGGGAATAGGTGTTAGGCGTGTGAGCTGCGTTTCGAAAATCCAACTGCTGGCGCGCCTATGTTAGGCTGAATACCTCGATCATCTCGGCGCGCCCTTTAACCTCGTGATAGCCGCAGGACTTGAAATATTGTCTACCTTCGGGCCACTGCTCGACGAACTGGGCGCTGACCAACAGCGGCTTGTCCAGTTTTCGCGTCAATCCCTCAATACGAAAGGCCAAATTGACCGCATCGCCCAGCGCGGTGTTGATGCCTTTGCCCAAAGCGCCGATAGCAACTTCACCCACATGAAGGCCAATGCGGCAGTCGAGTACGATGTCTTGTTGTTCCCTGACCAGTACTCGGGTTGGCGACGTAGCCGCGTCTTCCGCAGCGCGGAGCGCCTGGGCAGCCTGAACCGCAGAGACACAGACATCCGCTGCCGTCCCGTGCCAGTAAGCAAATACACAATCACCAATGAATTTGTCGATTGAGGCACCGTAGTGCTTCAAAATCATATTGCAGTCCATATACCACTCGGCCAGGAGGGCCGCCACCTGTTCCGGGGACAGCCTTGCGCTGATTCCGGTAAACCCCTTCAAATCAGCGACGAACAGGGTGGCCGGCCGGCTCTTGGGGGCTGCCGGGTTGCCCCATTGAGTTTTTGTGTTCGCCGCTTGCGAATCCAGATCGGGGGCAGTCGTGCCCTGTTCGAAAAGAAAAGTCGATCTGCCGAACTGGACGCGATCGCCGCTGTGCAGCACACGCGCGGTTGTGAGCGCCACGTCATTCACATAACTGCCATTGGCACTGCCGACGTCAACAACCCAGTAGTTCGCGCCGTCGCGCCGGATCGTTGCATGCTGGCGCGAAACTTCCCCGTCGGCCAGGCGTATGGTGGCATGTTCGCCACGACCAATCAGGTTGAAATCTCCCAGCCTATAGGCCTCGCTGTTGCTCAGTGCGGTTAAAGTTGCCGACATGATCCTCTCCCGTACGCTCAAGCGCGCACGCAGGTGCAATATTAGCACGTTACGGACAGAGGCTGGCGGTCCATCATACAAAAGGCTCAGCGAGCGGAATTGCGGCCCGAGTTACATGGGGAGCGCCGAGCCTTTCAGACGAACAAAGTTTGAACCTCCGTCCGTGTTTAAAATAACGTCCTCTTCGCCTGCAGCCTGAATCGCTTGCGAAGCCCGACCGCGGAGCAGGTGTTTTCTGGCCGCAGGGATATCGAGGTCGCATCTGCCGGCACCAACCACGATGCCGACAACCCGTTGACGCACGACCTCGTCTCGTGGGCCGACATCTTCGTGATGGAAAAGGCGCACCGCGCCAAACTGCAGAAGAAATTCAGGGCCAGCCTGAAGAAGGCTCGCGTGATCTGCCTCGACATTGCGGACGACTATGAGTTCATGGGCCCAGGTCTGGTGCGTCTGATGGAAGCGCGCGTCTCGAAGCATCTGGGTTGAATGATGTGACCGAGCGTTTCCCCCCACGCTTTAGAGAGAAGTGTCTCGGTCAATCGCGCAGGTTGCGGTAGTCAGGCGTCATGCTTGTGGCGGCGCTTGGCGTGGTCTTTCTCGGCGTCCGCCTCACCGGAGCGAGCCGGCTTAGCATCGCCCTTGTCGCGGCGGGCGCGGTGTTGATCGCTCATCGGGTGTGGGGGCGCTCCGTTGCGGGAGCTTTTCGTTTCAAGGCGGGTGATGAAAATGTCGAAGCGATTGGGCATCGTCTGGTCAGTGCTCCATCGTGCTGCCGGTGCCGGTCGAAGGCTCGATTTCCAGGTTGGTTGCCTTTGAAGGACGACGCTTCCGCGGCTTTTTGGCCAAGCCGGTGCCGGCTTTGGCAGGCTGGCTCTTGTCCTTTTGCGCGGCAAAGCGCTTGCGCCCTGCATAGTAGGGTTCGAAAACGTCCTGTATCTTAAGGCTGTCCATCCTGCTCCTCCCGAGATCAGCCATTAATCCGCCGGGCACGGTTTCGTTCCGTACTGTGGCGAAGGCATGGCGACCGCTTCACCTCGGCACCGGTTTTGCAACCAGGCGTGAGCCGTGCGAAACAGGGCCGAATGCATTCAGTGTCAGAGGACGCTCTGATAGGGGACACCGGTGACCGGCGAGTCGGCAAAACGCAGCTACGTGATCGGCCAGACCGAGATATCGGCCCGGCCGCTCGAGCCGGCGCTCTACCTGGTTGCGACGCCGATCGGTAATCTCGCGGACATCACATTACGCGCGCTTGAGACGCTCGCCGCCGCCGATATCGTCGCCTGCGAGGACACGCGGGTCAGCCGTGTGCTGCTCGACCGCTACGGCATCCGCCGCCGCACGTCAGCCTATCACGAGCACAATGCCGGCGAGGCTGGGCCGAAGCTGATCGCAGCCTTGCTGGCCGGGCAGAGCGTGGCGCTAATCTCGGACGCCGGCACGCCGCTGATCTCCGATCCCGGCTACCGGCTGGTCGGCGAGGCGCTCGACCAGGGCATTCGCGTCGTGCCGATCCCCGGCCCCTCAGCGGCGCTTGCGGGCCTGACGGCGTCCGGCCTGCCCTCAGATGCCTTTCTGTTTGCCGGCTTCCTGCCAGTGAAGACCGGACAGCGGCTGGCGCGGCTGGAAGCGCTGAAAGCCGTGCCGGCGACGCTGATCTTCTTTGAATCGCCGCGTCGGCTGGCCGAGACGCTCAGTGCCATGGTCGAGGCGCTGGGCGGCGCCCGCAAAGCTGCGGTCGGCCGCGAGTTGACCAAGACGTTCGAGGAGATGCGGACCGGCACCTTGCAGTTGCTCGCCGATCACTATGAGGCGGCCGACACGCCGAGGGGCGAGATCGTCATCTGCGTCGGCCCGTCGGAAGCAACGGCAGACGAACCGGCCGATATCGACCGGCTGCTGCTTTCGCTTGCCGCCGAAATGCCGGCCTCCAAGGCGGCTGCGGAAGCCGCCAAGATGACCGGCGGCCAGAAGCAGGCGCTTTACCGGCGGCTGCTCGAACTCAAGGATACCGGGAAGAACCGGGACACCGGGAAAGACGACGTTGGCTGAACGCCCGGTCGCCAGCCGCCGGCAGGCCTATCGGCGCGGCCACCGCAGCGAGTGGCTGGCGGCTGCGGCATTGATGGTGAAAGGCTATCGGATCCTGGCGCGCCGCCATCGCACGCGGTTCGGTGAGATCGACCTGATCGCGCGGCGCGGCGACCTGGTGCTGATCGTCGAGGTGAAGGCGCGCCGCACGCTGATGGAAGCGATGGAGGCTGTTCGCTACGAATCGGAGCGCCGCATCGAAAGCGCCGCCGATCTCTGGCTGTCGAGCCAATCCGACTATGGACGATTGTCGGTGCGTTTCGACCTGGTCGCGGTGCTGCCATGGCGCTGGCCGGTGCATGTCGAGAATGTTTTCTACGGGCGAAACTAGACCTTACCCCCAGACGAACAGCGCCGCCAGGCCGACGGTGCCGATGACCAGCCGCCACCAGCCGAACAGCGAATAGCCGTGGCGCGAGACGTAGTTGAGCAGGAAGCGCACGACGATAAGCGCCGCGACGAAGGCGGCAATGAAACCGGCGGCGATGACGGGCAGATCGGCGCTAGTCAGCACATTGCGGTTCTTGAACAGGTCGAAGGCGAAGGCGCCGACCATCGTCGGCATGGCGAGGAAGAAGGAGAATTCCGCAGCCGCCCGTTTGTCGACACCCAAGAGCAGCGCACCGACGATCGTCGAGCCGGAGCGCGACGTGCCGGGGATCAGCGAAAGGCACTGGAACAGTCCGATCTGCAGATAGAGCCTGAGCGGAAACCGCTCGACGTCATGGTAGAGCGGCTTCGGCTTGAAGCGATCCACCCACAGCAGGACGACGCCGCCGATGATCAGCATGACGCAGATCAGCCTCGGCGATTCAAACAGCACCGTCTTGATGAAGCCATGCCCCAGGGCGCCGATGACGGCGGCCGGCAGGAAGGCGACGAGGATGCCGAGGACGAAATGCCGCGTCACCCGATCACGCGGCAGATCGACCAGCATCTGCCACAGACGATGGAAATAGACGCTGAGGATAGCCAGTATGGCGCCGAGCTGGATCAGGATCTCGAAGGCCTTGCCGGTCGAATGGAAGCCGAGAAAATGGCCAGCAAGCAGGATATGGCCAGTCGACGAGACCGGAATGAACTCGGTCATGCCTTCGATCATGCCGAGCAGCAGCGCTTCGACGATGGTCTGGCTTTCCATGGAAACCTCGGCGTTCGAGTGAGGGCTTTGAAGAACGGCTTGCTTGTCATGGCGCGGAACTCCTCCTATAGGTCGCAGCACCCTGACGGCCACCTGAATCGGGGCGGCCAAGACTTACCGGCGCAGCCGGCGATTTGCCAGTGCGCTCTAATATCGCGGGACCATGCTGACGCTTTTCCACCACCCGATGTTCGCCACCTGCCGCTTCGTTCGCCTCGCTTTCGGCGAGTATGGCGAGGAGCTGGCGCTGATCGAGGAAAAGCCATGGATGCGGCGCAAGGAATTCCTGGCGCTGAACCCGGCCGGCACGCTGCCGATCCTGCTTGCCGAGGGCGACGTGCCGATCGTCGGCGCCATGGTCATCGCCGAATATCTCGACGAGACGCGCGGCGTGCTCAAGCGCGACAAGCGGCTGTTCGCCGAGGACCCGATGGGGCGCGCCGAAATCCGCCGGCTGACCGACTGGTATCTCAACAAGGCCGATAGCGAGGTGACCCGGCATCTGGTGCGCGAGCGCGTGCTGAAGCCGGTCATGCCGGAAACGGCGGGCGGCGGTTCGCCCGATTCGGCAGCGATCCGTGCCGCCCGCGCCAACATCCGCCAGCACATGAAATACACCAACTGGCTGGCCGGCACACGCCAATGGCTGGCCGGCAACAAGGTCACCTATGCCGACCTCGCGGCGGCGGCTGCGCTGTCGGTGCTCGACTATCTCGGCGAGATCGACTGGCGCGAACACGCGGCCGCGCGCGAATGGTATGCACGGGTGAAATCACGGCCATCGTTCCGGCCGCTTTTGTCCGACCGGGTGCGCGGCCTGTCGCCGGTGTCACATTATGCGGACCTCGATTTCTAGAGCGCAAAACCTGCGCGCGCTGATCGACCGCGAGGCACGGCGCGCCGGTTTCGATGCCGTTGCCGTCACCACGCCCGATGCCATCCCGCTGGCGCCGGCCCGGCTTGCCGAATTCGTCGCCGACGGCTTCCATGGTTCGATGGGCTGGATCGCCGAGACGCTCGAGCGCCGCGGCGAGCCGACGGCTCTTTGGCCTGAGGTTCGCTCGATCATTGTGCTGGCGATGAACTACGGCCCCGACCACGACCCGCGCGAGATCCTTGCAAAGCGCGACCGTGGCGCGATCTCGGCCTATGCGCAGAACCGCGACTATCATGACGTCATGAAAGGCCGGCTGAAGGAGATCGCCGGCAAGATCGTTGCGCGCGCCGGCGGCGACGTGAAAGTGTTCGTCGATACTGCTCCGGTGATGGAAAAGCCGCTGGCGGAAGCCGCCGGCCTCGGCTGGCAAGGCAAGCACACCAATCTGGTCAGCCGCGAGCACGGCTCCTGGCTGTTCCTCGGCACCATCTTCACGACGGCCGAGCTTGCGCCCGATACGCCCGAGGACGACCATTGCGGCTCGTGCCGCGCCTGTCTCGACGTCTGCCCGACCGACGCCTTTCCGGCTCCCTACCGGCTCGATGCGCGACGCTGCATCTCCTATCTCACCATCGAGAACAAAGGCCCGATCCCGCATGAGTTCCGGGAAAACATCGGCAACCGCATCTATGGCTGCGACGACTGCCTGGCCGCCTGCCCCTGGAACAAGTTTGCTCGGGCGGCATCCGAGGCAAAGCTCGTCGCCCGCGCGGACTTGCGCGAACCGCCGCTCGCCGATCTCTTGGAACTCGACGACGCTGCCTTCCGGTCGTTCTTCAGCGGTTCGCCGATCAAACGCATCGGTCGCGACCGCTTTGTCCGCAATGTGCTGATCGCCGCCGGCAATTCCGGCGAACCCTCGCTCGGCAATGCCGTGCGCGCGCTGCTCGGCGATGCCTCGCCGCTGGTGCGCGGCGCGGCGGTATGGGCGCTGTCGCGGCTTGTGCCAGAGACCGAATTTGCCAAATGTGCCACCGCTGCACTGGAAGCAGAAGGCGACGAGGCCGTGCAACGCGAATGGCGCCTGGCGCTGGCAGACAAAATCGAGGCGCATGCATGAGCGAGAAGCAGATCTTTATTTTCGGCGCCGGCTATTCAGGCAAGGCATTTGCCCGAGCCAACAAGGATGCCGGCTCAATCCTTGGGACGACACGCGCAGCGGAGAAATTCGAAGCGCTGCGGCAAGCTGGAATCCAGCCGCTGCTTTTCGATGGCGCGCTGACACCCGAAATCGGCGACGCGCTGAAGAAAACAACCCATCTCGTCGTCTCGGTGGCGCCGGAAGAGGCCGGCGACCCGGTGCTGAATGCGGCGCGCGGGACGATCGCGGCAGAGATGCCGGCGCTCGAATGGATCGCCTATCTCTCCACCGTCGGCGTCTACGGCGACCATGGCGGCGGCTGGGTGGACGAGACCGCCGAGTGCCGGCCGCTGTCGAAGCGCTCGATGCTGCGTGTCGCCGCCGAGCGGGACTGGCTGAAACTGGGTCAGGACATC
This sequence comes from Mesorhizobium sp. M5C.F.Cr.IN.023.01.1.1, assembly GCF_003997585.1. Classification (NCBI taxonomy): domain Bacteria; kingdom Pseudomonadati; phylum Pseudomonadota; class Alphaproteobacteria; order Hyphomicrobiales; family Phyllobacteriaceae; genus Mesorhizobium; species Mesorhizobium sp. M5C.F.Cr.IN.023.01.1.1. The sequence goes on from NZ_RZSU01000006.1 coordinate 19,246, forward strand.
GGCCGGCCGGTGGCGATCCTGCGGCTTTCCGGCATTTACGGGCCGGGCCGCAATGCCCTGGTCAATCTGGAAAATGGCACCGCGCGGCGGCTGGTCAAGCCGGGCCAGGTGTTCAACCGCATCCATTGCGACGATATTGCCGGCGCGCTCTGGCATCTCGCCGAAGGCAATCGCGGCGGCATCTTCAACGTCACCGACGACCTGCCGGCGCCGCCGCAGGACGTCGTCGCCTATGCCGCGGGGCTGATGGGCGTCACACCGCCGCCCGAGATTCCGTTCGAGACCGCCCAACTTTCGCCCATGGCGCGGTCCTTCTATGGCGAAAACAAGCGTGTCGCCAACACAGCGCTCAAGGCGGCCGGCTATCGCTTGCGCTTTCCCGACTACCGGGCGGCCTTCGACCATATGTGGGCTGACGGCAACTGGCGCGACGGCGAGGCGCGCAGCCCGATGAAGCGGTCGTGATCGAAACCGCGCGCCGGGCGTGATATGATTCGACTTAATTCGCAGAGGGGTTCTGCTTCATGAAAATGTTGAAGCGATCATTACCCGGTAGAACGCTGCTGCTGACCGCAGCGCTCGCCGTTCTGGCCCTGACGGGGCTTGCGGCGCGACCCGCAGCGGCCGAGGAACTGGCAAAAAACCTGTTCGGCGCCAAAAAACTGCCGGCCCTGGCTGCGCCGCAGTCGATCGGCTTCTATTCCAAGGGCTGCTTTGCCGGCGGCGTCGCCATTCCCCTGGACGGCCCGAAATGGGAGGTTATGCGGCCTTCGCGCAACCGCCGCTGGGGCCATCCGACAATGATCGCGCTGATCGAGAAACTGTCGCGCGACGCCGCGGCCGACGGCTGGCCCGGCCTGTTGGTCGGCGACATTTCGCAGCCGCGCGGCGGCCCGATGCTGAGCGGCCATGCATCGCACCAGATCGGCCTCGACGCCGACATCTGGCTGACGCCGATGCCCGACCGCAAGCTTTCGATCGAGCAGCGCGAAAACATGAGCGCCACCTTGCTTGTCGACGAAAAGACCCACCTGGTGAAAGATGCGCTCTGGGTTCCGGGGCATATGCGGCTCCTGAGGCGCGCGGCAAGCTACGCGGAAGTCGAGCGCATCCTGGTCAATCCGGGCATCAAGAAGAAGCTCTGCGACACGGTGAAAGGCGACCGCGCATGGCTGCGCAAGGTCAGGCCGTTCTGGGGCCACGACTATCACTTCCACATTCGCATCGGCTGCCAGCCCGGCTCGCCCAATTGCAAAGCGCAGGAAAACACGGCGCCCGGCGACGGCTGCGACCAGTCGCTGGCATGGTGGTTCACCGAGGAACCGTGGCGTCCCAACAAGAACCCGGATGGACCGAAAGCGCGCGACGTGATGACCATGGCGAGCCTGCCCGCAGCATGTCAGGCCGTGCTCGACGGGCCAGATCCGGCTTCGGCGGAGGCGGTCACCTATTATGGCGACGGCGTGCCGGTCGCGGCTGCACCCGTTCTCACAAAGGCTCCGTCGCCGGCGCGGGCATCCGCAAGCGGCGCGGCAGCGCTCCCAGCCTCGGTCAGCGCCTTCGCGGCAACGCCCGAGATCGGCATTCCGCTGCCGCGGCCGCGGCCGGGGAACTGACGCGATATTTGGAAAGGCGGTCGATCGATCCTATGGCATCCTGCTCTGCGAAGGCGGGTGAAGGTGGCGGAAAGGGCTGGGGAAATTGCTGCCAGGCCGTTTCAACGCAGCAGCGCTCGAAGATCGCGGCATGGATCCTAGGGTCCATGCCGTTACAGTCGCCGAGGAGTGCAGCGATCCAGTGGTTGCTTGCGCGTCCCTCTGAGCCACATCTGACCCCATCTTGCTCTGAATCTTGGCCGCCTCATTATCGAAAACCGATTTCCCTTTCCCGGGTCATGGGCTAGTCAACGAAAGAACGGCGGAACGCCAATGGGAACCGGGACGGACGAGAGCATGCCAGGCGACGACGACACAGCGCTGCAGTTTCCGGTCCTGATCGGCGACATTGGCGGCACCAATGCGCGCTTTTCGATCGTGCTCGACGCGAACTCGGAACCAACCGAACCACAGATCGTCCAGACCGCCAATTTCAAGACGATCGACGAGGCGATCCAGACGGCGGTGCTCGACCGCTCGCCGGTCCGACCCAACTCCGCCGTGCTGGCGGTGGCCGGCCCGGTCGACAGCGACGAGATCCCGCTCACCAATTGCCCATGGATCGTCAAGCCGAGACAGATGTTCGCCAGCCTCGGCGTCAGCGACGTCGTGGTGCTCAATGATTTCGAGGCACAGGCGCTGGCCGTCGTCGCGCTCGGCGAAGAGCATATGGAGAAGATCGGCGGCGACGCGCCGGAACCGAATTCGGGGCGGGGGGTGCTCGGTCCGGGGACCGGGCTCGGCGTCGCTGGGCTCGTCTATGCGCTGGATCACTGGATACCGGTGCCCGGCGAGGGCGGCCATATGGATATCGGACCGCGCTCGCCGCGCGATTTCGAGGTCTTTGTTCATATCGAGAAACTCGACGGCCGCATCTCCGGCGAACAGATCCTGTCCGGCCGCGGCCTGGTCAATGCCTATCAGGCGGTCGCCAAGGCGGACGGCAAGCCGGCCCCCTTCACCACGCCGGCCGAGGTCACCGCCGCGGCATTGGCCAAGTCAGATCCAGTGGCCGAGGAAGCGCTGTCGATGTTCGTTACCTGCCTCGGGCGCACCGCCGGCGACCTTGCGCTGGTGTTCATGAGCCGCGGCGGCGTCTTCCTGACCGGCGGCATTGCGCAGAAAATCCTGCCGGCGCTGAAAACCGGCAATTTCCGCACCGCCTTCGAGGATAAGGCGCCGCACAGCGAGCTGATGCGCACCATGCCCGTCTATGTGATCACCCATCCGCTGGCAGCGCTTTCCGGCCTTGCCGCCTATGCCAGAAACCCGTCGCTGTTCGGCGTCCAGACGGCAGGACGGCGCTGGCGGGCCTGACCCCACGAAGTTTTGCCGGCCCCTGCCATAGGCAAGCCGCCACTAGGGCGCTAAGAGGATTGCCGAATAATGCATGTCGCGCAAAAGTGTGTAGCGGTTTTGCGATCACGACATGCATAAAACAGCAACCTAAAGCGCGTCGCATGAGGCCGGCCGAACGCGACGCGCTTTAGCCCGGCCGCGGAGCCGAACCGACATCACGGAACGATCCCGACTTGAACCAGTCGCCAAATCACCAAGCCAAAGCCCGGCCCGGCGAGATCGTGGCGGTGATCCGCCGCATCATCGCCGAGAACAGCCGCGACTATCGCTGGTATTATGTTCTGGCAGTTCTGTGCCTGGTGACGGTTGCCGTCACGACCGCCTTCACCGCCTGGATCATGAAGGATGTCGTCGATCAGATCTTCTACGAGCAGCGCGGCGATCTCATCGCGCTGATCTGCGTGTCAATCCTGGCCGCCTTCATGCTGCGCGGGCTGGCCACCTACGGCCAGGCCGTGACACTGGCCAGAATCGGCAACAATCTGGTGGCGCGCTACCAGCGCCGCATCTTCGCTCATCTGATGAAGCTCGGCATCGGTTTCTTCAACGACACGCGCTCGGGACGGCTGGCCGCTCAGATCAACGAGAACGTCAACGGCATCCGCGACCTGCTGTCGATGACGCTGACATCCGTGGCACGCGACGCCGTATCGCTGATCGCGCTGATCGGCGTCATGATCTGGCAGGATCCGATGCTGTCCCTGATGTCGCTGCTGATCGGGCCGCCGCTGATCTACACCGTCGTCTACCTGACCCGCAGAATAAGGCGCGCCACGCGCGAAGCCGTGCAGATCAACTCGCGGCTGATCGGCGCCATGCAGGAAGCGACGCAAGGCATCGCCATCGTCAAGGCCTTTACGCTGGAGGACGAGCTGTCGCGCCGCATCAGCGGCCTTGTCGACGGTGCCGAGCAGCGGGCAAACCGCATCGCCCGCGTCTCGGAACGATTGACGCCGATCTCCGAAATGCTGGCCGGCTTCGCCGTCGCCGGCGTCATTGCCTATTCCGGCTACCGGGCAGCCGTCGGCGGCCAGCCGCCTGGCGCGGTCTTTGCCTTCATCACCGCCCTGCTGCTCGCTTACGATCCGGCCCGGCGGCTGGCGCGCATGCAGGTCGGCATGGAACGGGCGCTGGTCAATGCCCGCATGATCTACGAGCTGCTCGACCTCGAGCCGCAGCAAGGCGACGCGCCCGGAGCGGCCGAAGCGAAGATCCCCAGAGGCGAGGTGCGCTTCAACAACGTGTCGTTCGGCTATGTCGCCGACGCACCAGTGCTGCAGGATCTCAGCTTCGTTGCCGCCGCCGGCAAGATGACGGCAATCGTCGGCGCCTCGGGCGCCGGCAAGTCGACGCTGGTGGCGCTTCTGCAGCGTTTCCACGACGCCGAGGCGGGCAGCATCGAGGTCGACGGCCAGGACATTCTAGAGGTGACCAAGCAGTCGCTGCGCCGCTCCATCGCCTATGTCTCGCAGCAGCCCTATCTGTTCGAAGGCACCATTCGTGACAACATCCGCTACGGGCGGCTGAGCGCCAGCGACGCCGAGATCGAGCTGGCCGCACAACAGGCCGAGGCCGACGGCTTCATCCGCCAGCAGCCGCTAGGCTATGACACCCCTGTCGGCGAAGGCGGCCTGACGCTGTCGGGCGGCCAGCGCCAGCGCCTGTCGATCGCCCGCGCCATCGTCCGGCAGGCGCCGATCCTGCTGCTCGACGAGGCGACCTCGGCGCTCGACAACGAGGCCGAAGCGCGCGTCCAGCAGGCGCTGACCCAGGTTATGCAAGGGCGCACGACCATCGTCATCGCGCACCGGCTGTCGACGGTGGTCAATGCCGACCACATCATCGTGCTGGAACAGGGCCGGCTGGTCGAACAAGGCACGCATGCCGCGCTGATGGCCGACCCGCACAGTGTTTATGCCCGTTTCCACCGGGTGCAGGGCAACAAGGGGCTGGGACTTGTCGACGACGGCAAGCCAATCCAAACTCCGGTGGCCCAAACTCCAGTGCGACGCATCCGCGCGAAAAAGGCGATCGGGAGAACTTCATGAGCGGCACGCCGACAAACGACGTCAATGAAATGGGCCTGGTGGTGGTCGGCGCGGCCGGCCGGATGGGCCAGGCGCTGATCCGCGCCATCCACACCATCCCGGGCGCCCGCGTCGCCGGCGCGATCGAGCGGGCCGGCTCGCCGCATCTCGGCAAGGATGCCGGCGAGCTTGCCGGCATCGGCAATATCGGCGTGACGATCGGCGACGATCCGCTGCCGGCCTTCGCCAAGGCCGACGGCGTGCTCGATTTCACGAGCCCGGCAGCGACGGTCGAATTCGCCGGCTATGCGGCGCAGGCGCGCATCGCCCATGTCATCGGCACCACCGGCTGCTCGGCGGACGACAATGCCAAAATCGCGGCGGCGGCGCGCCACGCGACGGTGGTCAAGTCAGGCAATATGAGCCTCGGCGTCAATCTGCTGGCGGTGCTGGTCGAGCAGGCCGCGCGCGCGCTCGATGCCGACGATTTCGACATCGAGATCCTGGAAATGCATCACCGGCACAAGGTCGACGCACCCTCGGGCACCGCGCTGCTGCTCGGCGAAGCCGCCGCCACTGGGCGCGCCATCGACCTCGACGGGAACAGCGTGCGGTCGCGCGATGGCCATACCGGCGTGCGAAAGACAGGCTCGATCGGCTTCGCCACGCTGCGCGGCGGCTCGGTGGTCGGCGACCACTCCGTGATGCTGGCCGGCACCGGCGAGCGCATCACGCTCGCCCATCACGCCGAGGACCGGGCGATCTTTGCCCGCGGCGCGGTCAAGGCCGCACTGTGGGCGCGCGGCAGGAAGCCGGGACTGTATTCGATGCGCGACGTGCTCGGACTCGCCTGAGACGATCTGATCCACAAACTGAAGGAGCAAAAATGTCGGGAACTCTCGTGCTCGTACGCCATGGCCAGAGCGAATGGAATCTGAAGAATCTTTTCACCGGCTGGCGCGACGTCGACCTGACCGAGCTGGGCCACGCCGAGGCCAAGGCGGCGGGAGCCAAGCTGAAGGCGCGCGGCATGAAATTCGACGTCGCCTTCACGTCGTCGCTGATCAGGGCGCAGAAGACCTGCCAGCACATCCTCGACGCGGTCGGCCAGAGCGATCTCGAGACCATTCGCGACCAGGCGCTGAACGAGCGCGACTATGGCGACCTCTCCGGCCTCAACAAGGACGATGCGCGCAAGAAATGGGGCGAGGACCAGGTGCATGTCTGGCGCCGCTCCTACGACGTGCCGCCGCCGGGCGGCGAAAGCCTGAAGGACACCGGCGCGCGCGTCTGGCCCTATTATCTGCACGACCTGCAGCCGCATGTGTTGCGCGGCGGCACCGTGCTGGTGGCGGCGCACGGCAATTCGCTGCGCGCGCTGATCATGGCGCTGGACGGCAAGTCGGGCGAGGAGATCGTCAGACTGGAGCTCGGCACCGGCGTCCCGGTCATCTATAAGCTCAACGCCGATTCCACGGTGGCTTCGAAGGAAGTGCTGGAGGACTGAGTCGGCGAGCGGGTTTCAAAAAGCGCGTTGACACTCACCCCTTGCCCGCCTAAAGAGCCCGCACCAGCCCAGATGGCGGAATTGGTAGACGCGCACGGTTCAGGTCCGTGTTCCGCAAGGAGTGGAGGTTCGAGTCCTCTTCTGGGCACCAAATTGCTGTTTCGAACTGTTTGACATGGTTCAGAGACCCCTCAGAAAAAGCCCGGTTTGTCCGGGCTTTTTTGTTGTCTGGTTGTCCGTCGGCGTCCAATGGGGTTTGTTTCGTCCGACATGATCGTAAAAACGGTGGCCCTGCTGACCGGGAAGGCTGCCTGATGGCGATGCGCCGGCGCGTTTCGCATTCTTCTGTTGCCAGTCGCCCGCCTGGCTGTGGCGATCAGCCTGATTCAGAAGCTCCGAGAAAAGCCCGGCCGACCGCAACTTGCCTCAACCAAGCGCCATCATCGTGATTGGCACATTCGGGTGTTAGCTGTACCATTCCTACGCCGGTCGTCGACGTGGCGTGTTCCGGCGAGGGAGAAATGTCCATGTTACGATCAATTTCGCTTGCAGTTTTCCTGGCGGTCGTTCCTGCGACAGCCTTTGCAAATTCATGCCCGACCACTATGGCCGCGATCGACGCGGCGTTACCGACCGCGACGCTAGCCGAGGCCGATAAGACCAAAGTCAAGGAACTGCGCGCCCAGGGCGAGAAATTGCACGCCGCCGGCGATCACGCAGGATCAGAGGCTGCCCTCAACCAAGCCAAGACGATGCTCGGCATATAGCTGCGATCAACGCGGCTTTCCTGGCCGATTTTCTTGGCCGATTGCCGGGCTTTTGTTCGGTTGTCGGCCGTTGAGGATCGCGGCCTTGACCGGTTGAAGCAGGCCCGGGCTGGGTTGGATCAGCCCAGGCCGATGCGCTTGGCACCTAGCCGGAACATGGCCTCGGCGTCCGGCTCGAAGCGGAAGGTGCCGATGAAATCGTCGGCGCAGTAGTTCGGCAGCGTCTTGCGCAGCGCGGCGGAAAAGTTTCGCGCCTCGTCGATCCGCCCCGCCAGCGCAAGGCAGTGGGCGGCGATCGCCAGGATGATGGCATGGGCGTTGGGACGGGCGGCTGCCTTCAGCGCCCATTCGGCAGCCTCGTCGAACTGGCCGAGGCGGACATGCGCCATCGCCCTGGCGCCAAGCATGCCGAACAGCAGCGGATCGAACGGGCTCAGATGGCGCGAGTGATCGGATGAACCGATCGCCGCGTTCGGATCACCCGACTGCGAGTGTACAAACGAAAGCGCGTAGTGGCCGAGCGCAAAATTCGGGCTGAGGTCGACGGCCCGTTCCAGCTCGAGCAGGGATCCGTCCTGCTCGCCGCGCAGCCACAGCGCCCGGCCCATGGCCCAGTGGGCGGCCGGATTGTGATCGTCGACCAGAAGACTTTGGCCGGCCGCCTCGAAGGCGAGCGCGCTTTCCCTGTCGCGGTCTCCCCAGCGCTGAAAGGCGTTCTGCCAATGGGTGAACGACAGGCCGGCATAGGCACGGGCGAAGGTCGGATCCAGCTTCAGGGCCATGTCGAAGAAATGCCGGGCCTGTTCGTTTTCCGTGCGGGTGAAGCGATACATATGCCAGAGGCCGCGATGGTAGGCCTCCCAGGCATTCAGCGAGTTGGGCGCTTTCAGCATGGCGCGGTTGCGCTCGACCATCTCGATCTCGGCCGAGATCGACGAGACTATGCTGTTGCCGATATCGTCGAGGACGGCAAAGATGTCGTCCGGCCTGCGTTCGAACGTCTCGGCCCAGACGATCCTGGCCGTGCGCACCTCGACAAGTTCGACGCTGACGACGACGGGGCCTGCCTGGCTGCGCACGGTGCCGGTGGCGACATAGTCGACGTTGAGCCGCCGGCCGGCATCTTCCGGCGCGATGTTTTTTTCCGCCAGCGCAAAGACCGAGCCGCGGGCGATGACGAAGAAATCCCTGAGCTTGGCCAAGCGGGTGATGATGTCGTGGGTGAGGCCGTCAGCCAATCCACCGCGAGGGCCGCCACGAGTATCGCCGACAGCCGCCTCCTCCACAAACGGCATTATCGCGAGCGAGGCCTTGCACGATGCAGCAACACCGGAATCGGGCAGCACAATTGACGCTTGCGGGGCCGCGGGCACGAGTGCCGGTCGCGCCCGGAGTGTCGCAGCAGTTCGTTCGCTGCGGATCGTCCGCCATGCCTCACGAACGGGTCCAAAATCCAGATCTTCCGAAGCAAACAGCTGCGCCGCAGAAGCGAGATGCTCCTCACAGGCGGCGATCTGGCCGCGCCGTGCGAGCCCTGCCAGAAGAGCCACATGCGCGCGCCCGTCGAAGGGAGCGAGTTCCACCCACCTTTCCAGATGCGCGGACACTTCGTCGGCATCCGCCGGGAGCTTGCTGACGAGATGTTCCAGAATGGCGGCGTGCCACGAGCTGAAGCGGCGGCGTTGCGCGATCAGCCAGCTGTTGAAATGCGGGCTGCGGTCGATCTCCAGCCCGTCGAGGAAATCGCCGACGAATAGTCCGGACAAGGCCTGCAGCCGCTGCAGATCGAGCGTCTCGATTCCTCTAGCGGCGGCCGAGGCGATGTCGACGGCGTCAACGGAAACGCCTTTCAGATCAAGCTCGATCGTGTCCCCAGGCGTTTCGATCCTGCGGCGATCCGGTTCGTCGAGAATGCCCCTGAGCTTACTGAGGCACCAGCGAAGCTCTCCCCTCGGATCGTTCGGCACATCCCACAAAAGCTCGCACAGACGGCTGCGGCCGACGGCATGCGGCGCAAGCGCCAGATAGGCGAAGAGCGCGCGCAACTTGCGCGATGCCGGCAGTTGCACGGTGGCGCCGTCGCGGATGACCGTCAGCGGTCCGAGCAGCCGCACGGACAGCCCGACCGTTGCGCCGTCCAGACTCGATCGAGCGGATTCCACGTGTGTTTCCACGCTTGCTCCCACGCTGGCCAGTTGTCCTCTGTTCTACCATCGAAAGCGATAGAGTGCATCCGGCAACGAATTTCCGCGCCGGACGCCGGCATTGCCGTCTTTCCGGGCCGCATTGCCGCCACAGGCACCTTAGCGCGGCAAGGTCTCGAAACCTCGCCGCCCAAGCCACCGGTTTGTAACCGGCTCGTGACGACAACAACTCGTGACAACAATAAGAGGAGAGCAGACATGTTGCAGCAACGAAAAATCAGAACCACGGCGGGGCGCGGCCGCCTGTTCGACAGCATTATCGACACGGTCGGCGATACGCCGGTGATCAGGGTCAACAATTTCGGCCCCGATCATGTGACGATCTATGTGAAGGCCGAGTTCTTCAATCCGGCGGCGTCGGTGAAGGACCGGCTGGCGCTCAACATCATCGAGGAGGGCGAGCGCAGCGGCGCCTTGAAGCCGGGCCAGACCGTCGTCGAGGCGACCAGCGGCAACACCGGGATCGGGCTGGCGATGGTCTGTGCGCAAAAGGGTTATCCGCTGGTGGTGACGATGGCCGACAGTTTCTCCATCGAGCGCCGCAAGCTGATGCGCATGCTAGGCGCCAAGGTGGTGCTGACGCCGCGCGCCCAGAAGGGTTTTGGCATGTACAATAAGGCGGTCGAGCTCGCCGAGGCCAATGGCTGGTTCCTGGCCCGCCAGTTCGAGACCAAGGCCAATGCCGCCATTCACGAGGCGACGACGGCGCGAGAGATCATCAACGACTTCGCCGGATCGCGGCTCGACTGCTTCGTCACCGGCTACGGAACCGGCGGCACCGTCGTCGGTGTCGGGCGCGTGCTGCGCCGTGAGCGTCCCGAAACCCGGATCGTGCTGGCCGAACCCGCCAACGCCCAGCTCATCGGCAGCGGCAAGGCGCAGGAGCGCGGCGCCGACGGGGCGCCGGCCGCCAGCCATCCGGCGTTCGAGCCGCACCCGATCCAGGGCTGGACGCCGGATTTCATTCCCAACGTGTTGCAGGAGGCGGTCGATGCCAGCCTCTATGACGAGGTGGTGCCTGTTCCCGGGCCCGAGGGCATCAAATGGGCCAGGGCGCTGGCGCAAAAGGAAGGGATTTTCACCGGCATCTCCGGCGGAGCCACTTTTGCGGTGGCGCGCCAGATCGCGGAAAAAGCCGCACCCGGCTCGGTGATCCTGTGCATGCTTCCCGACACCGGCGAACGCTACATGACGACGCCGCTTTTCGACGGCATCGAAGCCGAGATGGACGCGGAGGAGATCGCGCTGTCGCGTTCGACGCCGGGCTGCCAGTTCCCGGCCGAATGATTGCGCATCAGGAGCAGCGCGGATGGACGCCATGCTGAAGGCCGCCGGCACTGCCGGTATGGTTGCCGAAGAAACGCTCGACCCGGTCGACTGGGCCGATGTGCAGGCGCTGTCGCACCGGATCGTCGACGATGCCGTCGACTATCTGCGCGATATCCGGGAACGCCCGGTGTGGCAGGACATGCCGGCGGAGGTGAGGGAATTCTTCGCGGCACCGCTGCCGCGGTCTCCTCAGCCGCTCGCCCAAGTCTATGGCGAGGTCACCGACAAGGTGATGCTCTATCCGATGGGCAACATTCATCCGCGCTTCTGGTCCTGGTATATGGGATCGAGCAATTTCACCGGGGCGCTCGGTGATTTCCTGGCGGCGATCCAGGGCTCCAACCTTGGCGGCGGCAACCATGCCGCCGCGCTGATGGACAGCCAGGTCGTCGACTGGTGCAAGCAGATGATGGGCTTTCCCCAATCGGCCAGCGGCACGCTGGTCAGCGGCGGCTCGATGGCCAACATCATCGGCCTGACAGTTGCACGCAACACCAAGGCGGGCATCGACGTGCGCGAGCATGGCGTTGCCGCCATCGAGAAGCCGCTGCGTTTCTATGGCTCGGATCAGCTTCACTCCTGCCACCGCAAGGCGATGGAAGCACTCGGCCTTGGCAACACTGCGCTGCGCCGTATCCCGACCGACGCGGGATTGCGGATCGACATCGAGGCCCTGCGGGCGGCGATCACCGCAGATCGTGCGGCCGGGTTCAAGCCGGCGTGCATCATCGGCAATGCCGGCACGGTGAACACCGGAGCGATCGACAATCTGCAGGCGCTTGCCAAGCTGGCGCATGAGGAAGACGTCTGGTTCCATGTCGACGGCTGCATCGGCGCGTTGATCGCCATCGCGCCAGAGAATGCTCATCGCGTCGCCGGTATCGAATGGGCCGATTCGGTCGCGCTCGATCCGCACAAATGGCTGCATGCGCCGTTCGAGGTGGGCTGCGCGCTGGTGAGGGATGCTTCAGCGCATCGCAAAACCTTCGCGGTCACGCCGGAATATCTGGAATCGACGCCGCGCGGCCTCGCCTCCGGACACTGGCTGCATGATTACGGCCTGCAGACGTCACGTGGCTTTCGCGCGCTGAAAGTGTGGATGGCGCTGAAGGAGCACGGCATCGAGAAGTTCGGCCGCCTGATCGACCAGAACATCGCGCAGGGACATTATCTCGGCACGCTGATCGGGGCCGAGCCGCTGCTGGAACTCGTCGCGCCACCGAGCATCAACATCGTCTGTTTTCGCTACCGCGGCGACGGGCTGGCCAGCGAGGCCCTGAAGGCGGTCAACACCGAGATCATGCTGAGGCTGCAGGAGGAAGGCATCGCCGCCCTTTCGGATACGACGGTGCACGGCCAGCATTGCCTCAGGGTAGCGATCAACAACCACCGCACCCGGCGCGAGGACCTGGACCTGCTGGTGCGGGAAATAGTGCGGCTTGGGCAGGAGATACTAAGGCTTGGCGTCGCCCGCTAAGGATCGTCAAACAAAGGCAATCGCTTCAGACAAATCACAGCGCCCAATTCGTGTGGATGAGGCCTGTTGATGTCGGCGCTGCCCTCACCTGCCTGCCGGCAGGTGAGGGGCAGCGCAAACCTGAAACGACTACCCTGTGCCCCGCAATGAGGATCACGCGTCGAGCCAGACCTTCTCGAAATGCTGCTCGAGCGACTGGTGCTGCTCGCAGCCATGCACGCCTTTGCGATAGGTCCGGTAGACCGAGCGCCAGTAGGGCTGGATGATGACGCCAGCGTCGCGCAAATTCTGTTCGATCTTGGCCATGATCTCCTTGCGGGCGCCGGCGTCGGGTGTGGCCAGCGCCTTGTCGAGCAAGGCGTCGAACTCCGGATTGGCGTAGGCGGTCTCGTTCCACGCGGCGCCGGATCTGTAGGCCAGCGCCAGCACCTGGACGCCCAGCGGCCGGCCGAGCCACTCGGTGCAGGAGAAAGGATATTTGCTCCAGTCGTTCCAGAACGTCGCCGCCGGCAGCACGGTGCGTTTGACCTTCAGCCCAGCGTCGCGCATCTGCGCGGCGATTGCGTCGCCGGTGTTCTTCTGCCAGTCGACATCGACGGAGATGAGCTCGAATTCGTGGTCTGACTTGCCGGCCCCGGCAAGCAGGACCTTGGCTTCGTCGACGTTGCGGACGGCCGGGCCGATATCGGCATATTCGGCATGCATCGGCCCGACATGGTGGTTCTCGGCCGGCTTGCCCCTGTCGTCCATGCCGATCTTCAGGATCGCGCTATTGTCGACGGCGAGCTGAGCGGCACGCCGCATTCTGATGTCGTCATAGGGCGGATTGCCGACGTTGAAGCGCGCGACGATGGTCGAGCCGGTGGCAAGCTCCGAATTGCTCAGATCCATGGCGTCGGTTTGCGAAACCGTATCGGCGGCGGTTTCGTGGTTGGTGTCGATCTCGCCCGATTCGAAGGCCGAGAACATCGCATTGGGATCGGAGCCGTAGTCGACCCATTGGATACCGTCGAGCCAGAAGTCGCCTTTCCACCATGGCTTGTCCTTGCGGCGGACCTCGGCGCCAACCTCGGCATCCCACGCCACCAGTTCGCAAGGTCCAGTGGTGATCGCCAGCGCCTTCAGCGGATCGCCCTCGCCGGCGTAGCTGCGATGCATGATCAGCGCTGGATAGTCGGTCATGCCGGCAATCAGCGAAATGTCGGGCTTCGGCAGATTGAGCCGGACGGTAAAGTCGTCGACACGCTCGATGCCGCCGTCGATGGGTTTCTTGGTGGTGGCGTCGACCAGCGCCCCCATGCGCTCGGCGACCGAATTGCCGGCAACGCTCGCATCGCACCAGCGCGTCAGGTTGTGGACGACGTCGTCGGCGTTGAAGGTGTCGCCGTTCGACCAGGTGATGCCCTTGCGGACATGCAGCGTCAGCACGCGCGCGTCGTCACTGGTCTCCCAGCTCTCGAGCAACCACGGCTCGAAGGTGAAATCGCGATTCCAGCGCACCAGATATTCGTTGCACTGGCGGGCGACGTTGGACATCTCGACGCCGTCGAAGGTGCGCGGATCCTTCCAGCCCTTGACGTTCATTGCGACGCGCAGGACGCCGCCGCGCCTCGGCTCTTCGGCCGCCCTGGCAGGGGAGGGCGCAAGGCCGCCGAGCGCCAGCGCGCCGGCGGCGCTGACGCCAAGTGCGGCCATGGTGGCGAGATACTCGCGCCGGTTCATGCCGCCCTTCTTGAAGCCGTCGGCGACGGGCTCGGCCTGCGGATGCAACGCTCTGTCGGTCAGCATGAACTTCATCGTCGAATCCTCCCTGTCGGCGCCCGGTCGACCGCGTCGCGGGGGCGGATGCGGTCGGCCGGCGCGCCTTTTGGCCATGGGCAATGATAGTGCGGGCTTGAGTGGGGAAGTGTTCGGGTTTCCGCAGTTGTTGTGCGCTGTTCCGCACGAGAGATGGGCAGCGCATGGAAGGAAGGCCCCCTCTCCGGTTTGCAGGAGCAAACCGGAGAGGGGCCTTCGCGCTTCCCTGGCCGGCACGAGCGTCGCGCTCGCCCTCCCTACAACCACTCGCCCTTGCCAAGCGTGGCGATGGCGGCGACGATGCGGGTGAACGCCTCGCTGGCCCGCGGCACGGTTTTGCGGGCGCGCAGGAAACTGTGCACGAGGCGCGGCTCTTCGTACCACCAGGCGCGACCGCCGGCGGCAAGGATGCGGTCGCGATAGGCTTCGCCGTCCGACGACAGCGGGTCGCATTGCGCGGTGACGACGACCGTCGGCGGCAGGCCGGAGAAATCGCTGTCGCGCAGCGGCAGCAAGGTCGGGTCGGCTGATGACTGTGTCTTGCCGAAGCGGACCTGCCTGTAAAATTCGATGTCGCTGAGCGTCAGCAGCGGCGCCTCGGCGTGCTCGACATAGGAGCCGGCGCTCTCTTTGCCGCCTGGCTCCGGACCGCCCAGATCGGGATAGATCAGCACCTGGCCGATTGCGGGGCGAGGATGATGGCGCGTCGCATGCGCCACCCCAGCGGCAAGATTGCCGCCGGCGCTCTCGCCGCACAGCACGATCGGCAGGCCGGCTGTCGCCGCCGCCCATTCGAACACCGCCAGCGCATCGTCGAAGGCGGCCGGATGCAGATGTTCGGGTGCCAGCCGGTAGTCGGCGGACAGCACGGCAAAGCCGGTGTCGGCGCAGATCTCGGCGCAGATGTCGTCATGGCTGTCGAGCCCGCCAAGCACGAAGCCGCCGCCGTGATAATAGACCACCATCGCTTGCGGCGCCTTGCCCGCGAGCTGGTAGCGCCGGATCGGGATCGCATGGCTGCCGGCGGCAACGGTGCCGTCGCTGGCCTCGACACCTGCGGGAAAGCCTGCGTGGAACGCCCGGCACATCGCGTCATAGACCGACCGCTGCTTGTCGACCGGCAGGTCCATGCCGGGCGGATACCATGCATTGACCCGGTCGATATAGGTCCACAGCGCCGGGTCGAGCAGCGTCGCGTATTTTCCGCGCTTTGCTGTTTCGGGCTCATCGACAGTCGTGGCCATCCTTCCGGACCCTTGTTTCTGGACCCTGGAAGCGTCAGAGTTCGTCGTAGAGCCGGGCCGCATTTTCGTAGGTGAAGCGTAAAGGCACCGAACCCTGGACCTGCCATGCATCGACCGTCTGGCCTGCCATCAATCGACAGGCGCCGTCGGTGGTGGTGACGGCGCCGCCGTAGAGCCGGTTGGCAAGGTTGAGGATGGCGGTCTGGTGCATTGCCGTGCTGCCGCTGCCGCAGGCATCTTTGACCAAAAGCACGCGAAACCCGAGTGAGACCGCATCCCTGACGGTGGCGTCGATGCAGGCCTCGGTCCATACGCCGGCAACGACCAGCCACTCGATCCCTTTGGCCTTGAGCCGACCGGCTGCAGGGCCCGCACCGAAGGCGCTGGCCTCAGTCTTGACCAGCATCATCTCGCCGGCGACCGGCGCCACTTCCGGACAGATCGCCGTCAGCGGATCGTCCTTGTCGGAGAAAGCCGACCTGCCATTCGCATCGACTGGATGGAACCGCCGCGCCTCCCTTGTGAGATCGACGATATAGGCCGAATGATAAAGCAGCACATCATTGGCCCGCGCCGTTGCCTGCAGGCGCTGGACGTTGGCGAGAATGTCGCCAAAACCCTCGACCAGATAGCGCTTGTCCTGCCGATGCTCCTCCTGGAGATCGACGAAAACCGCGGCCGCCGTGCCGCGTTCGATGGAGACCGGGCTCTTCATGCGGATCCCTGAACTTCGTCATTCCAGGGCGAAGCAGCCGCGAAGCGGCGTCGCGAAGACCCTGGAATCCATGCCGTTACCTCTAGCGAAGAATGCAGCGGAACAGAGTTCTGCACCGTCTCGAAGCCGAAATGTAGCGGCATGGATCCTAGGGTCTGCGCCGCGTCGCTGCGCTCCTTGCTCCGCCCCAAGATGACGAAAGCATGAGCGCTGCGGCTAGTCCCGAAGGTTTGCGATACCGCACCGCGACCAGTGATGGATGCTGGGATCAAACCTGTTCCTCCAGGAAATCGTCCTCATAGGGAAAGCGCGACAGTAGCTCGGTGCCGGTCTCGGTGACCAGGATCTCGTCCTCGAGCTTGACGCCCTCGCGTCCGCCTTTCTCGCCGATATAACTCTCGACGCTCACCACCATGCCGGGCACGACAAAACCGTCGCGGCCATAGGTCTCGTAGTCCATGGCATGCGCGATGAACGGCGTCTCGCCATGCATGCCGACGCCGTGCATCACAGACGTATAGCGCTGGTCGACGAAGCGGTCCGGTATCTTCCAGGCCTTCTCGGCGATCTCGCGAAACGCCATGCCGGGTTTCACGATCGAGATGTTGTGCTGAACCTGGTCGTGGGCCATGCGATAGAGCGATTTCTGATAATCCGTCGGCTTGCCCGGCCCGCAGCGGAAGGTGCGCGAGAAGTCCGAATAGTAGCCGTAACAGCCGATCGTATCGGTATCCAGCGCCAAAAGTTCGCCCGGCCTGATCTTGCGGCCGCTGGCTTCGTTGAACCACGGGTTGGTGCGCTGGCCGGAGGTCAAGAGGCGGGTTTCGATGAACTCGCCGCCTTGCCGGATCACCTCGTGATACATGATGGCGAACAGATCGTTTTCGGAAACGCCGGGTTTGATCGCCTCACGCACTGCATAGACGGCGGCCTCGGCGCCGGCCATCGACACCTGCAGGCATTTTACTTCCTCCGGCGTCTTCACTGCCCGCACGGCGAGAATCTCACCTTGGCAATCCCTGACCTCGCAGCCGCGCTTTTCCAGCGCCAGCGCCTGCAGATGGCCGCAGCGGTCGAGGCCGAGCTTCATCGAGCCGCCGCCATGCGCCTTGAGCAGTTCGGCGATTTCGTCGGCGAATGGACCTGCGGTTTCGTCGTCGCGGCCCGACACCGAAGACCACACCAGCTTGGACGGCCGCGCCTCGTCGATCGTGTCGAGCACCATCGAGACATGGTAGCTCTGAGGGTACTCGAACAGCACAATCGGCCCCGATGCCGGGATGAAGAAGTAGCGCGTCGAGTTACGCAGGAAATAGCCGAACATGTTGCGCGAGCCGGTGGCGTAGCGCTGGTTGTAGGGATCGAACAGCACCACGCCGCCATAGCCGGCCTCGCGCATCCAGGCGCGCAGCTTGCCAAGCCGCCCCTTGCGCAGCGCATCCGCGTCGATGAAGGAAGGCTCGGTGTCGGACAGCCACATGCCGCCGGCCGGGTCGGCCGCCGCCGGGTGGCGCATGCGGTCCTTGAAGTCGACGTCCTCGGTGCTGTCGGGGTCGAAAACGACGATGCTCATGGGGTGCCTCCTGGAGGTGGAGAAGATGAGCCATGCGCCGCGCAGAGGCTGTGCGGGAAGCCGCAGATGTTGTGCCGGATGCCGCAGGCGCTGATGGCTTTCAGCAACCTCGGTGATTTGCTACAGGCACCACGTCTTCGTCATCCCAGGGCGGAGCAAGGAGCGAAGCGACGCGGCGCAGACCCTGGGATCCATGCCGTGACACCAGCCGAAGAATGCAGCGGCTCAGAACGGCGCTTGTATCCGCAACTGCGCTCGTTACCCTTCAACCATGACCGGCTATGCCTACATGACCGCGAGCCAGAAGCGTGGCACGATCTACATCGGTGTCACCAACGATCTCGGCCGCCGCATGCCGGAGCACAAATCCGGCCAAGGCTCGCGCTTCACCAGCCGCTACGGCGTGCAGCGTCTGGTCTGGTACGAAGAACATTTCGACATTCGTGACGCCATCCAGCGCGAGAAGTCGCTGAAGCGCTGGCCGCGCCAGTGGAAGATCGAACTGATCGAGAAGACCAATCCGGAGTGGTTCGAGCTCCTTCGCGGAACGGGGTGGTAGCGTTCGGTTCTGGTCCGCTGGAGCACTGCCGCGAGGTAACGGCATGGATCCCAGGGTCTGCGCCGCGTCGCTTCGCTCCTTGCTCCGCCCTGGGATGACGAAGGGAGGGGTGTTTCGGCTAGTCCTAGAGGTTTGCGTCTTGTCGAGGAACCTAATGCCTGCGCGCCACCTTCGGCGCATGCCCATGCTCCTCCCGAAATGCCCGCGCAAAACTCGACATCGAAGCAAAACCGCAGGCGAGCGCCACGTCGCGCACCATCAGCGTCGAATGCGCCAGGAGATCGGCGGCGCGCTTCAGCCGCAGACGGCGGTAATAGCCGTTGGGCGAGATGCTTAGCTCGGAGCGGAAGTTTCGTTCGAGCTTGTCGGAGGAGACGCCGAGCTTTTCCGCCAGATCCGCCATGCCGAGCCGCTCCTCCACCGCATCCTCCATGATGGCGATGGCCGACAGCACCAGTTCGTTCTGGACGCCGGTGCGTAACCGCAGCGGCATCAGCTTGCGGTCGACGCTGGAGCGCAGCGGGCTGTGCACGAACCATTCGGCGACGCCGGCCGCGAGTTCGGCGCCAAAATCGTTGGTGATGATCTCCAGCATCATGTCGAGGCTGCCGACGCCGCCGGCCGAGGTGAAGCGCTTGCGGTCGATGACGTAGAGATCGCGCCTCAGCTCGATGTCCGGAAACGCCTCGGTGAACGCCGCCTGGCTCGTCCAGTGCAAGGTGCAGGCATGGCCGTCGACCAGGCCGGCCCGCGCCAGAAAGAAGGCAGCATCCGCCACCGCGCCGATATGGGCGCCGTTGCGCAGGCTCCTGCGGATCCAGCTCACGGCATCGTCGGCGACAAGATGATCGGCATTGCCGCCCGAGCAGACGACAATGCGGTCGACCTTCGGCGCATCGCCGGCGAAAAAGCCCGGCTGGATGGCGACGCCGTTCGAAGCCTCGACCGGCCCTTTGGCGGCGCCGACGATGATCCAGCGGTAGCATTCTCGCTTGGCCAGGACGTTAGCCGCACGCAGCGGCTCGATCACCGAACTGAACGCCATCATCGGAAAACCGGGGAAGACCAGCACCGCGAAGGTGAGGGGAGTGTCAGCTGCCATCGGCTGGTGGCGCTCGCGAATGGTCATGGCTTCAACCGGCCTGTCGGCAATTGCAGGAAGGTCACAATTTCGCCAGATGCAGCGGAGGTCAACGGGGGTCAGTTTGAAAATTCCATCGCGGCTAGGTGTTGTCGCCTATCGGGCCGAACTCCTAAATGCTTGCCGAGCATTGGAGATAGTGGTGGGGGCGCTGCGCGGCCCGTGCAAGCAGCGGATTTAGGTAGCTACAATTAGCTTCATGACCTGTTTACGATCTTCCGGCGACCATTGCTTCGGGTCTTCCCCGTGAGCGATCGCGCCATGAAGCTCGACATGCTTCATCACTTCCGCCTCGGTCTCTGCCGTGAACATCGCTGGACAGGCCTCGTTTCCCGGAAAGTCCCTGCAACGATACGAGTAAGCCATGACTTTCCCTCCAGGTTGACCCGACAGCAAAGCGAGGGTACGTCGCCTTGTCAATTCACAGTTGGATGCGCCATTCAGCCGGGAAGTTTCAAACTGACCTCACTACCCAACGGGCATGGGCCCCGCTCAACTCGCCAACGCCTGATCAAGATCCGCAATCAGATCATCGCCATCCTCGATCCCGGCCGACAACCGCACCAGTGAATCCGAAATCCCGATCTCAGCGCGTTTTTGCGCCGGGATCGAGCCGTGCGTCATCAGCGCCGGGTGCTCGATCAGGCTTTCGACGCCGCCGAGGCTCTCGGCCAGGGTGAACAGCTGCGTGTGTTCGAGGAAGCGTTTTGTCCCGGCAAGGTCGCGGTCGAGCTCGACTGTGATCATGCCGCCGAAGGCATGCATCTGCCGCCTGGCGATGGCATGCTGCGGGTGGTTGGTGAGACCGGGATAGATGACCCGGCGGATGTCGGGGCGGCTTTCCAGCCAGTGCGCGATCTTCTGGCCGTTTGACGAATGGCGCTCCATCCTCAGCGCCAGCGTCTTGAGGCCGCGCAGCGCCAGAAAGCTGTCGAACGGCCCGGAAATGGCGCCGATGGCGTTCTGCAGGAATTTCAGTCGGTCGGCGAGATCCTTGTTGTCGCCGACCACGGCGACGCCGCCGACCATGTCGGAATGGCCGTTGAGGTATTTCGTCGTCGAATGGACTGATATGTCGATGCCGAGCTCCAGCGGCCGCTGCAGATAGGGGCTGCAGAAGGTGTTGTCCGCGACCGAGAGCACGCCCTTGCGCCTCGCCAGTGCTGCGACCGCTTCGAGATCGACGACGCGCAGCAGCGGATTGGTCGGCGTCTCGACCCACAGCAGTTTGGTTTCCGGGCGGATCGCCGCTTCGACCGCGTCAAGATCGGTGAAGTCGACGAAGTCGACCTGGAGGTTGGCCGAGCGTTTGCGCACCCGCTCCAGCAGCCGGAAGGTGCCGCCATAGATATCGTCGGTGGCGACGACATGGTCGCCGGAATCGAGCAGTTCGAAAATGGTGGCGATCGCCGCCAAACCCGAGGCGAAAGCGAAGGCGGCTGCGCCGCTTTCGAGATCGGCCACCGCGCGCTCGAAGGCGAAGCGGGTCGGGTTCTGACTGCGCGCATATTCAAAACCCTTGTGCACGCCCGGGCTCTGCTGGCCATAGGTCGAGGTCGCATAGATCGGCACCATCACCGCGCCGGTCGTCGGGTCATGGCTCTGGCCGCCATGGATCGTGCGCGTCGAGAAGGCCAGCCGGTTCCTGCCCGATAAGGTTGCTTTGATGGTCATCTTGCGCGGCGCCTCAGATGGTTGATCAGGTCGATGCGGGTTATCAGGCCGATGAACTCGTCGCCGTCGAAGACAATGGCGACTTCGTTGCGGTCGAAGACCGGCAGCAGCGCGTCGAGCGTCTGGCTGGCCTGCAGCGTGTGCAGGGTGGAGGTCATCGCCGTGCGCACCGGGGCCTTGAAGCGGTCCCAGCGGCTGTCATAGGGGCCTTCGACCTGGGCGAGGATATCGCCTTCGTCGATGATGCCGACCAGTCTGCCGTCGTCCAGCACCGGCAATTGCGAGACGTCCGAACGGCGCATGCGGCCATAGGCGTTGAGCAGGCTTTCGTCCGGACCGACAGACACGATATCGCCGGTGCGGAGCGTGCGCATCACCAGATCGCGCAGATCACCATGCTGCTCCTGCTCTGCGAGGCCCTGCTCGGCCAGCCAGAAGTCGTCGAACACTTTCGACAGATATTTGTTGCCGCTGTCGCAGACGAAGGTGACCACCCGCTTCGGCACGGTCCGCTCGCGGCAATAGCGAAGTGCCGCCGACAGCAGCGTACCCGACGACGAGCCGGCGAGGATGCCTTCCCTCGAAAGCAGGTCGCGCACCGCCAGCATGCTCTGCTTGTCGGGGATGGAGTAGGCCTTCTTGACCAGCGACAGATCGGCATTGGGCGGGACGAAATCCTCGCCGATACCTTCCACGGTCCAGCTCCCGGCCTCTACCATCTTGCCGGTCTTGATCAGCGGCGCCAGCACCGAGCCGACCGGATCCGCGAGAATCATCTCGGTCTTCGGCGAGACCTTTGCAAAGTAGCGGCCAAGTCCGGTCAGCGTGCCGCCCGAGCCGACGCCGACGACCACCGCATCGACGTCGCCATCGAGCTGTTGAAAGATTTCGGGACCTGTCGTGGTTTCGTGGGCCAGCGGATTGGCCGGATTGGCGAACTGGTTGGCATAGAAGGCGCCGGGCAGCTCGGCGGCGATCTTTTCGGCCATGTCCTGATAGTATTCCGCGTGCCCCTTGCCGACGTCGGAACGGGTCATGCGGACTTCCGCGCCGAGCGCGCGCAAATGCTGGATTTTTTCGCGCGACATCTTGTCGGGCACGACGAGGATGATGTGGTAGCCCTTGGGGATGCCGACCTGGGCGAGACCGAGACCGGTGTTGCCGGCGGTCGCCTCGACGATTGTGCCGCCGCGTTTCAGCTTGCCCTGTTTTTCGGCGTCGGCAATCATCGACAGCGCGATGCGGTCCTTGATCGAGCCGCCGGGATTCTGGCTTTCGAGCTTGATGAACAGCCGGCACTTGCCGATGTCGAATTTGGTCAGCTCGACGACCGGCGTCTGCCCGATCAGGTCGAGAACCGATGCATAGGGCGGACGCAGGCGAGACGGTTCATCATCCCGTGCCACGATCTTATGCTTGCTCATAACAGATGCTCCATGGTCAAGCGACCGCCTTGGGCAGGCTGTCAGCCTATCGTCTTTTCCAGCCGTTTGCAGTCTGAAAGAAGATAGATCGTGCCAATCAACCGGCCAGATGAGGAATGGGATTCCGGTCCTAAACCTTCTACGCCGGCGGGACAGCGCCGACCTCAACAGCCTAACCCAGCAACCGCTTACTCAGCCGCGCGCACTGGACGCGGATGTCCGGAATGGCATCGATCTCGAAGAAGGTGCCGCGCGTCAGCGGACCGACCGCCAGGATCTTGGCCGATACAGTACCGTCGCTGCCGAGGATCTCGCAATTGTCTGATACGTCGAGGCCAAGGCGCAGCGGATCCGGCCGGGCCAGCCCGCGCTCGACCAGCGACCGCACCACGCTGTTCGAGGTGGTCGAGATGTCCCTGGCGATGCCGGTGCAATCATAGATGCGGGCGACGTCGAACGTTTCGAGACGCTGCGTATGGCGCGACTGGACCTGCACGGTGAATTCGTCACCCGCCGTGATGCCGACGACGCGCCCAGCGACAAGTCGGATGCGGCCCGATTGAACCGCCTCGGTGACGCGGGCGTAAACCTGTGGCGCCATGCGATGGCGGTGGATGTCCCACCATGCCTTGGTGTGCTCGACAAAGCGGCGCTTGGCCGAAGACGGCCAGTTCTGCCAGATCTTCTGGTTGAATGGCCTGAGACCATCGACGACGTCGCGCCAGTCGATGCCGGCCTTCTGGTTTTCCCGGATCAGGTCGCGAAACCAGCCGACAAAATAAGAAAGCTGGGTGCCGAGCGGAATGTCGGCGACGTCGAGCTTGATCGGATTGCCCTTGCGGTGCGGCGAAGGCAGCAGGCCGCGCCGTGACACCGCAATAATCTCACCGCGATGGCCGCGCTGTTCGAGCGACAGGAAGGCATCGACCATGCTCAAGCCGGTGCCCAGCACCAGGACTCTGGCTTCCGGGTCGAGCGCGGTGTCGGCTTCCGATCCCATCCTGATCGCATGGCCCTGGCCGGCGCCCGGCTCCTCGTCGTGCCCGGTCGCCAGCACGGCAAGGTGGGCGACGACGCTGGTGCCGTTGGCCAGCGTCACCTCGGCCCCGGACCCGGTCGGCGAGATCGTCAGGCTTTCTTCGCGGATCAGGCGAAGACGCCCCGTCTCGCGAGCCTCGAGCTCGTCCAGCAGCTCCTTCAGGTAACGGGCATAGACGCTGCGCGGCGCGTAGACCGGCGCCTGCTCTGGGGTTGCCAGGCCGCGTTCAAGCAGCCAGCGCCAGAAATTGCCGGGATCGTCGGCATAGGCGCTCATGCCGGCCGCGCTGACATTCAGCACATGCGCCGACAGCAGCGTGGAATAGGCGATGCCCTGGCCGAAATGCGGGCGCTTTTCGATCAGCGTGACGCGGAGATCGGGATTGAGCGATTTCAACAGATGCGCGGCAAGGACGACGCCGCTGGCGCCGCCGCCGACAATAACGATCGAATTCGGGACGGTCGAATTCGCGCGGCCGGTCATGCGCGCACCAATTGTCTCGGGAGCCGTCGGTTCCGGCTCAGGCCTGGATTTTCAATGCGGCCGAAAGGTCGTCGTCGCCGGCGATATCCCGCATCTCGGAGAGGCTGCGCTGATCCAGCACCTCGGCGATCGCTTGCCGGACCTCGAGCATCAGATGTCGGACTTGGCATGTCGCCTCGTTGCAGTCTTCACAGCGCTGATACCGGGTGCGGCTGGCGCAGGGAATGGGGGCAAGCGGCCCGTCGAGCACGCGCACGACGTGGCCGATCTTGATTTCATCCGCCGGCCGCGCCAGGCGATAGCCGCCCTCCTTGCCCTTGCGGCTCTGGACGAAACCGGCGTTGCGCAGCTCGACCAGGATGGCATCGAGAAATTTCTTCGGGATGTTGTTACCGGTGGCGATATCGCCAACAAAGGCGAGCTGTCCAACCGGCAGCCGCGCAAGATGGACGAGCGCCTTGAGGCCGTACTTGCCCTTTTTCGTGAGCATAGACCGAACGTTTTCCTGTCGTGCGATGGCGCAGGGGCACCGGTTGCGAAGCGCCTGGCGTGCGCCGCCCCCGCGTCCAAGCCTGTATGACACATAAATTCTAGTAACATGATATACAAGTCGTGCATCGTTGATTTTGCTTCGTTTTCAGCCGTCGCGGCTATTTGCCGGACGTTCTTCCTCCTGAAGCCGCGAGACGCGCCAATTGGACAGCCAGCGCTCGACACTCATGCTGCAGGCGATCGCCGCGATATGGACACATCGCTAATCGTTCTCTCAATTCCCGCAATGTCTATAAGCTACTATACTAAACCCGAATACAGGGACCGGTTTTCAAATCCTCGGCCATTCGCAGCATTGATTTGCCTAAGGTGGTCGCAAAACAGGAAATGCTTGTTTGTGGCGGGCGTACATTCGCCGGTCGACCGAAACGCCGCCAAGCCCTGAGGGTGTTCGAGTGTCAGGGGCGCGAACGGTTCGCCCACACCAGGCCGCCCAGGCCGACCAGCGCAGTGATGATACCGATATAGAGCCATTGCGGCTGGCCGGTCATGAAGCTGCCGCCGACGAGGCCGACGCCTTGCAGCGACCAGAGCGCGCCGATGGCGAGCGCAATCAACGCCAGCAGATTTTTGATAAATCTCATCGCCGAAATTTCCTTCCCAAGTCGATCGTCAATTCAGCCATCACCGCGATGACAAAGCGAAAGGAAGTGACCCGATCGCTCTCACATCTACATGCATAGTAAGCCCAGGTCATGGCGGAAACACCCCCTGTGCTGGTTCGAAGACCACCAGACATACATCGTCGCAGTCACAAGACTCCCTGACAGACTGTTTCCCGCCGACTCCAAACGTGTACTGTAGTCATGGAACCGCCAGATGATTGCCGCATTTCGTGCCAGATTCGATCCGTAACGGCCGGGGCCTGTCAAACGGAGGCACTTGCCACAGATGAAGAAACCCCACCGGACCGCGCTTGTCGCGGCCACAATCGCGGCTGGCCTGTTGGTCGGCGCATCCACCTCCCCTGCCGCCGCGCAATGCGGCCGCGCCTCTTGGTACGCGCTGTATTCGAAGACCGCTTCCGGCGAGCGGATGAACCCGTCGGCGCTGACCGCCGCGCACCGCACCTTGCCTTTTGGCACAAAGCTGAAGGTGACCAACCGCAACAACGGCCGCAGCGTCGTCGTTCGCATCAACGACCGCGGCCCGTTCATCAAGGGGCGCGTGATCGACCTGTCGAAGGGCGCCGCCAGGCGCCTCGGCTTCATCAGTTCGGGCCATACTTCCGTGTGCACCGACCGCATCTGATGCTTCTTGTGCCCGGCCTGAGCCGGGCACGCCTTGCCTCGTTACGCTTTCGCAACCGCACAATAAGCCGGCTGCCGCCGTTCAAGCCGGTTTTCAACAACTTAGACGAAAGTATCAGCATAAATCACGGTACTTGACGTATTGCATCGCAGCAGTTTGTTGCTAACCTCCCCGCGAGAGATTCAAGGCTCGGCACTGCTGTCGTCCCTTCGGTCGCAGCAGCGGGGTTATCGATGTTCTACCAGTTCTACGAATTGAACCACGCCGCCGTGCAACCGGCCCGCGTGTATGCCGACGCGGTGCGTATGTTCTACACCAATCCGCTCAATCCATTCACGCACACGTCATGGGGCCGCTCGATCGCGGCAACGGCCGAATTGTTCGAGCGCACGACGCGCCGCTACAGCAAGCCGCAATTCGGCCTGACCAAGACAGTGGTCGACTGGAAAAGCGTCGATGTCACCGAAAAGACGGTGTGGTCGCGGCCGTTCTGCAATCTCCTCCGTTTCGAGCGGGAGGTTCCCGCCGGCCGGCGGCCCGATCCGAAGCTGCTGATCGTGGCGCCGATGTCCGGCCACTATGCGACGCTGCTGCGCGGCACGGTCGAGGCGATGCTGCCCCATGCCGACGTGCACATTACCGACTGGGTCGACGCCCGCATGGTGCCGCTGGCGGATGGCAGTTTCGACCTCGACGACTACATCGAGTACGTCGTCGACATGCTGCATGCGCTGGGACCCGATACCCATGTCATGGCGGTATGCCAGCCTTCGGTGCCGGTGCTGGCGGCGGTGGCGCTGATGGAAACGCGCGGCGACCCGTTCGTTCCCTCGACAATGACGCTGATGGGCGGGCCGATCGATACCCGCCGCAATCCGACCGCGGTCAACCTTCTAGCCGAGGAAAAGGGCATCGACTGGTTCCGCGACAACGTCATCATGCAGGCGCCGTGGCCGGTGCCCGGCTTCGGCCGTGAGGTCTATCCCGGCTTCCTGCAGCTTTCGGGATTCATGAGCATGAACCTCGACCGCCACATCATCGCCCACAAGGACTTCTTCATGCATCTGGTGAAGCATGATGGCGACAATGCCGAGAAGCACCGCGACTTCTATGACGAATATATGGCGGTGATGGATCTGACGGCGGAGTTCTACCTGCAGACGGTCGACACCGTGTTTGTCCGCCATGCTTTGCCCAAGGGCGAAATGATGCATCGCGGCGTCGCCATCGATCCCTCCGAAATCCGCAATGTCGCCCTGTTCACGGTCGAGGGCGAGAACGACGACATTTCCGGTCTCGGCCAGACCCAGGCCGCGCACGACCTCTGCATCAACATCCCCGCGGACAGGCACGCTCACTACATGCAGCCGGCGGTCGGCCATTACGGCGTCTTCAACGGCTCGCGCTTCCGCTCCGAAATCGTGCCACGCATCGTCGACTTCATCACCAGCTATGGCCGCCAGACCCGCGTTGCGGTGAGGCCGAAGCTGGTTCGCACCGCCAAAAAGTAAAGATGTAGCCTTGTGATACCCGGATGGCAGCCCGGTTCAAGTCGACCTGTTGCACAATAGCCGCTGTTTCGGCCGCGCGGGTAACCATGTCGCAAATCTGGCCGTTGGTATAATTGACAGGGACTGTAGATCGCCCTTAACCTTTCATTAACAACAAGGGACGAGGGGGACGATGATTTCCTCACCAATGGCGAGAAGACTGCGCGCGTGCGCCCTGTTAGGACTGGCACTTGCGGCAGGCTGGTCTACGGCGGCTTCGGCGGGACCAATGGCAACCGGCGGGCCGACATCGCAGCCGATCGGCCATTACGATTTCTGCAAGACCAGTCCGGCCGAATGCTCGATCCATCCGGGCAATCTCGCCCCGGCCACCATGAGCGGTGCGCTCTGGCGCAAGATGCTCAGCGTCAACGCCAGGGTCAACGCCGCCGTCAAGCCGATAAGCGACATCGACATTTATGGCAAGGACGAGGTCTGGGCCTATCCCGTCAAGGGTGTTGGCGACTGTGAGGACTATGTCCTGGAAAAACGCCGCGAATTGAACCGCTTGGGCGTGTCCTACGCCAATCTTCTGATGACCGTCGTGCGCAAGCCGGACGGCGAGGGCCATGCCGTGCTGACCGTGCGCACAAGCAAGGGCGACTACGTCCTCGACAATCTGGACGGAAAGGTCCGCTCGTGGGATCGGACCGGCTACCGCTTCCTCAAGCGGCAGGCGATCGACAATACCGGCCGCTGGGTCTCGATCCGTGATGGCCAGCCGGTTCTGGTCGGCGCGGTTCAGTAGCAGGCCGTCACTTTGGCTGCTTCAGCGCGGCGCGGATCGATGCGGTGATGCGGCGAAGCTCCGCTTCGTCGAGCTTTTCAATATTTTCGGCCAGAACATTGGCAAGCTCGGTGGCGGCGGGGCTGAGGCCCGACGTGTCGAGCTTCACCCGTGGGTGCGAGGTGTCGGCCAGTCGCTCGAGCTCTTCGGCATCGTCCCATATGACATTGAAATATCCGATGATCTTCTGGATCAGCGTCCAGGTCGGCGCGCCGCGGCGGCCATGCTCCAGCGCCGACAGATAGGCGGCGCTGACGCCGATCGCCTCGGCCATGGCCTTCTGACTGACGCCGCGTTGACTTCGCAGGGCGCGAAGCTTTTCGCCGAACGGGGTCACAAGTGCATCCTCATGGGTGCATCCTCATGCGCGCGCACGCCGCAGGCGGACATAGAGCGCGCCCGAGCCGCCATGGTTGCGGGCAGCATGGTCGTGGCTGGAGACGAGCGGCCTGAAAGCGGGTGTCGACAGCCAGGCGGGCACGGCGCGCCGCAACACGCCGTCGCCGCCCGACGACGATCCCTTGCCGGTGATGACCAGCACATAACGGATGCCGCCGGCATGCGCCCGGTGCAGGAACGAAAACAGCAGCGAATAGGCTTCGTCCTGGCTCAGGCCATGCAGGTCGACGCGGCCTTCGATCGGCAATCGGCCCTTCGACAGTCTTTCCAGCGTCGGTTCGTCGAGCGCATGCGAGACATGCTGCGCCTTTGCTTTCGTGGCCGCAGCAGGAGCCATCGCCTGGACACGCGGCGGTGGCTTCGTGTCATCACCGACGTCCGGGCCGATATCCGGGATGTTGCTGGCGGACTTGCCCTTCAGCGGCTTGGCCGTGCGCGCCACCAGGTTCCACAGGACCCGATCGTCCTCGCTCAGCCTGTCGATGCGCCGGGTCATCGCCCCGCTCCCGGTACAAGCGGGCGCGGTATCAGCGCGTAGAAATCGGCAGGGTTGCGGACAACGCCGGCGATCTCGCCGGCCGCATCTCCCGTTCCGGCGAACAGGTCGCCGCGGGCCGGCCCGGTGATGGCCGAGCCGGTGTCCTGCGCGATCATCAGCCGCCGGAACGGCTTGTCGTCGAAAGCGGTCAGCGACGGCCCGTCGATGTAGAACGGCGTGCCGAATGTATGCAGCAGACGGTCGACGGCGACGGAGCGGCCCGGCGTCAGCGGCACTTTTGCGGCTGCGATGGGCCCGAGTTCCGGGTCATCAAACCCCGGCTCGCCAAGGGAAATCTCGCGGAAAAAAATATAGGAGCGGTTGCGCCACAGGATCTCGTCGATGCGATCCGGATGCGCCTTGAACCAGGCGCGGATCGACTGCATGGTCACCGCTTGCAGCGGGATTTCGCCTAGCTCACTCAGGATCTTGCCCGGTCCGGTAAAGCGCTGGCCGGATTTGGCGGCATAAGTGACGCGGCAAAACCGGCCGTCGGTCATGGTGAGCCTGGCTGCACCTTGCACGTGAATGAAGAAGGCGTCGACCTTGTCGGCGAGCCAGGCGATTTCCAGGCGCTTGCCAGCCAAACCCTTGCTAGCCAAACCCTTGCCGACGAGCGCGCCGCGCTCGATCTCGCCGCGGTCGAAATACTCGACCGGCCCGTTCGGCGTGGCGCGGCCGAAGGCGAGATAGGGATCCATGCCGGGCGGCCGGTTGACGTCGTCGATGTCGACGAGATCGGCCGGACGCGACAGCAACGGCACCGTAAATCGTTCGGTTCGCACCGGCGAGGCATCGACCACCGGTTCATAGAAGCCGGTGACGAGGCCGGCGCCGCCGCTTTCCGCCCTTATCTGTGCCGGGATGAAATGACGCTCGAAGAAGGCGCGGGCTTCGCGCCGGTCGGTTGGCAAAACGGTTCGGGCTGCAGCATAGGCGTCGGTGAAGGCATCGAAGTCGACACCTAACCCGCCGGAGCGATAGGGTTTTGTCAGGACATGAAAAGCCGAGCGCCGGAAAGCCGCGAAGGCGGCCAGATGGTCGTCCTCGAACCAGCCGGGCAGATCGTCAAAGGATTTTTCGCGGAACGCCTGAGATAGCGACACCGGAGCCTCGCGGTGGTCCGGGCTCAGTCTTCTTCTTCGGTGGCGACGAGCTTCCAGTTCGGGTCACGGGAGCGCGTATCGCGGGCGAAGGTCCAGACATCCTTGACCTCGGCGACGGTTTCGGGATCGCCGTCGATGACGGCGCCGGCCTTGTCGCGCGTCGCCGAAATCAGCTCGCTGACGATGCGCAGCGTGATATGCGCCTCGCTGCCCTTCATCTCGGCGGAAACGATGTCGGCCTTGTCGATACCGACGAAGGAGGACTGGATCTTTTCCGATTTCGCCTCGCGGTCGCCGATGGCCGCGACAAAGCCGTCATAGACCTCACGCGACAACAGGTTCTTCAGCGTCTTGCGATCGCCATCGGCATAGGCCATGACGATCATTTCATAGGCCATCTTGGCGCCATCGACGAAGGTCTTCGGGTCGAATGCCGGATCATTGTCCTTGATCGCGCGCAGGCCCTTGTTGAGATCGGTGTCAGGCTTGGCGAAGGCGTCGATCGCCGCATAGGCGTCGATTGCCGGCTCTCCCGGCGCTCGCTTGCGCGGCAGCGAGACCACATTCTCGGGCTTCTGGGTGTCGTCGCGCGTCCGGCCCGCCGAATAGGGATCGAAGGGCGGGCGCTCACTGCCGGTGCGGCGGCCGAGCACATTGCGCAGCTGGAAAAAGATCACAACCGCCGCAACCAGAAAGAAAATCGTGCCGAAGTCGAAGAATCCCATATCTTCCGCCAATCAATCCCTACTCCGGCCGGACCGCCCGGCCAGGCAATGGCTGCGGTCGCATAGCGTTCAACATCCAAAGCATATAGAACGCAAGCTGCAATCATTCAAATTAAAGGCAGCCATACCTATCTAAAAGGTTCAGTGCCAGCGGCGATTGCTCGTCGGCCGGCAAAACGTCGAAACGATCGGTCAAGATTTGCGCATTTCGCTGCTTCCCCTGTTCATCCTCGCGCTTCCGCTGCTGGAGATCGCCGGTTTCGTCGTTGTCGGCCGCCAGGTCGGCGCATTGGCGACGGTCGGCCTGGTGCTGGCTTCGAGCATCGCCGGCGCGCTGTTGTTGCGATACCAGGGTTTCGGGGTCATGACGCGGGTTCGTGCCGAAATGGACGCCGGACGTGATCCAAGCCGCCAGCTCGCGCATGGCGCCATGATCGTTCTAGCCGCGATCCTGCTCATCATTCCCGGCTTCATCACTGACATTTTCGGCATTCTGCTGTTCCTGCCGCCGGTCCGCGACCTCGCCTGGCGCCTGCTGAAAGGCCGCATCGTTCTGGCCACAAATTTCGGCAGCGGCGGATTTCGGGCACGGCAACGCGACAAGACCATCGACCTTGACGACAGCGACTATTCGCGCGGCGACGACTACAAGCGCGGCCCGGATCACAATTCTCCCTGGCGCCGCCTCAAGGACGAATAGGTCGGCAACGCCTCAGGGACGAGTAGGTCGGGGCAATCGGGCGAAGGAAGAAAGTGCTGTATCCGGCCTCGCGCCAGCAGTGGAAACCATTTTCGCTTGCGCGAAAATGGCAAGGCCGACCGGCCGTCGCGCCTGTTGGCGCGCAAGCCAAGGTCGCGGATGCGACCGCCGGCGCTTGAGGCAGGAAAAAGACGAAGGGCAATCGGGTGACCCGATTGCCCTGACGAGTAGGTCGGCAAACCTTGTCTTGTCATGCTGACCATGGTAGCGAACGCCCGATTTCAATCCGGTCAGCAACGCTGCCCAGGCAAAAGGACAAAGGCTTATGGCCAGCAAAGACGACGCGCCGACCGGCGCGGCCAGTGGCAACGGCGACGCGACGCAGCCCTCGCTCAATGTGCTTGCCCAATATGTGAAGGACCTTTCGTTCGAAAGCCCCGGCGCGCCGAACTCGCTGCGCGGCCGCGACAAGGCCCCCGGCATCGCCATCAACGTCAATGTCAACGCCAACCCGCTTTCGGACAAGCAGTTCGACGTCAATCTGACGCTGAACGCCAAAGCGTCCTTCGATAAGGAGGTGCTGTTCAACGTCGAGCTGGTCTATGGCGGCGTGTTCGCCATCAGCGGCTTCCCGCAGGAGCACATGCTGCCGCTGCTGTTCATCGAATGCCCGCGGCTGCTGTTTCCGTTCGCCAGGCAAATC
This sequence comes from Mesorhizobium sp. M5C.F.Cr.IN.023.01.1.1, assembly GCF_003997585.1. Lineage (NCBI taxonomy): Bacteria > Pseudomonadati > Pseudomonadota > Alphaproteobacteria > Hyphomicrobiales > Phyllobacteriaceae > Mesorhizobium > Mesorhizobium sp. M5C.F.Cr.IN.023.01.1.1. The sequence continues at coordinate 51,531 of NZ_RZSU01000006.1, forward strand.
ATCGCCGAGGCGACGCGCAATGGCGGCTTCCCGCCGCTGATGCTCGACCCGATCGATTTCGCCCAAATGTTCCAGCAGAAGCTGGCTGAGGATCAGGCCGCCGGCAAGGTCAAGGTGAGCTGAGGCTGGTGTTGCGCAGCCTTTGAAGAACCCGGCCTCGCGCCGGGTTTTTTTGTTTTGAGACGAGCTCCTCGATCCTGACAGGTCGGAAGCCGATCCGCAGCAACCGTCGATAGTTTTTCGGCGGCCAATTTCAGTGGCAAATCGCAAACTTTCGAGATTAGCCGAAACACCCCTCCCTTCGTCATCCCAGGGCGGAGCAAGGAGCGAAGCGACGCGGCGCAGACCCTGGGATCCATGCCGTTACCTCGCGGCAGTGCTCCAGCGGACCAGAACCGAACGCTACCACCCCGTTCCGCGAAAAAGCTCGAACCACTCTGGATTGGTCTTCTCGATCAGTTCTATCTTCCACTGGCGCGGCCAGCGCTTCAGCGACTTCTCGCGCTGGATGGCGTCACGAATGTCGAAATGTTCTTCGTACCAGACCAGACGCTGCACGCCGTAGCGGCTGGTGAAGCGCGAGCCTTCGCCGGATTTGTGCTCCGGCATGCGGCGGCCGAGATCGTTGGTGACGCCGATGTTGATCGTGCCACGCTTCTGGCTCGCGGTCATGTAGCATAGCCGGTCATGGTTGAAGGGTAACGAGCGCAGTGGCGGATACAAGCGCCGTTCTGAGCCGCTGCATTCTTCGGCTGATGTCACGGCATGGATCCCAGGGTCTGCGCGACGTCGCTTCGCTCCTGCTCCGCCCTGGGGTGACGAAGGGAGGGATGCTTCGGCTAATCTCGACGGCTTGCGACCTGCCACTGAGATTGCCACGGAACGGAACAATCGACGTTCGTTGCCGATCGCCTTCCTACCCGTCAAAATCGCTATGCCGCGGAACTTGCTTCCGCGGCGACGCGCAGCCAAAGCGCGTTTTCGCCTAATGTGCCGACCATGCTCGCGTGCGCGCTACGCTCTGCGGCGGTCAGGCGAGACGGCAGTGCAATCGGCCGCGCGCCGATGCTGATATCGATGTCGTCGACGTTTCTCCTGCCGCCGGCCGGCGCGGTGGCGCTGTCGAGGATAAGCGCCGCCTGCTTGCCGCCGATGAGCTCGATATAGACTTCGGCCAGCAATTCCGAATCGAGCAGCGCGCCGTGCTTGGTGCGACGGGCATTGTCGATGCCGTAGCGCCGGCACAGCGCGTCAAGCGAATTGGGTCCCATCGGATGCTTGCGGCGCGCCAGCGCCAGCGTGTCGACGACAAGTCCGGGGTCAACGAGCGGATGGCCAAGCCGGCCGAATTCGACATTGAGAAAAGCGATATCGAACGTCGCATTGTGGGCGACCAGCTTGGCGCCGTCGATGAAGGCAAGAAACTCCTCGGCGATGTCGCTGAAGGTCGGCTTTCCCATGAGATCGGCGGCGCTGATGCCATGAACGGCCTGCGCCTCCGCATGAATCGGTCGTCCTTGCGGATTGATGTAATGGTGGAAGGTGCGGCCGGTCGGGAACCGATTGACCAGCTCGATGCAGCCAAGCTCGATGACGCGGTCATCGCGGAAATCGAGCCCGGTGGTTTCCGTGTCGAAGATAATCTCGCGCATCGAATCATTCCGTTGGATCCGGCGTCATTCCAGCCGAATCATGATGGGAACAAATTGGCAACATATTACGCCGGATGCAAGCGCGTTAAGCAGGCTTGCCGGCCTTATCCCCGACCAGTTCAGCTACAATCGCATTGACTGCCGCGCGCGCCGCATCGAAGCCCTGTCCGGTGTCGATGACGAAATCGGCTTGGCTGCGCTTTTCGGCGTCGGGAACCTGCCTGGCCAGGATTGACGCCAGCTTCTCTTCGCTCATGCCCGGCCGCGCCAGCACGCGGGCGCGCTGGATTTCGGCCGAGGCGGTGACGACCACGACCTTGTCGACGCGGTCGCGGCCGCCGGTTTCGAACAGCAGCGGGATATCGAGAACGACAAGCGGCGCGCCGGCGGCACGGTTCCTGGCCAGGAAGGCGTCGGCGTCGGCGCGGACCAGCGGGTGGATGATCGCTTCCAGCCGTTTCAAGGCCGCCGCATCGCCTAGCACCCGCTCGGCCAGCTTGGTGCGATCGACCGACCCGGATTTTGTGGTTCCGGGAAACGCCGCCTCCACCAGCGGAGTCGCCTTGCCGGCGTAGAGGCGATGCACCGCCTCGTCCGAATCGTGGACGGGCACGCCGGCTTCGGCAAACATCCTGGCCGTAGTCGACTTGCCCATGCCGATCGATCCGGTGAGGCCGAGCACGATCATGCCTTTCACTCCTAAGTCATTCCTTGGGCACCGAGATCGGCGACTATCATCTGCCGCAATTCGGCAGTGACCTCCGGCCTGATGCCGAACCAGCGCTCGAAGCCGGGCACCGCCTGGTGCAGTAGCATGCCGAGGCCGTCGACGGTCTTCAGGCCCCGCGCTTTGGCTGCGGCCAGCAACGGCGTTTCCAGCGGCACATAGACAATGTCGGTGACGATGGCATGGTCCGGCAGCCTGCGGGGATCGGCGGACAGGCCTTCATGGCCATGCATGCCGAGCGCTGACGTGTTGACCAGCAGGCCGGCATCGGCAAGCAGCTCGCCGGTCGCGTGCGTGCCATGGGCCGAGACGCCGGCGCCGAAGCGGTGGCGCAATTCCTCGGCTCGGGCGAGCGTTCGGTTGACGATGCGGATGTCACTGATGCCGTGTTCAATCAGCGCATGGACGACCGCGCGGGCGGCGCCGCCGGCACCGAGCACCACGGCCGGGCTATTTGCGGCCCAGCCCGGCGCATGCTCGTCGAGATTGGCGGCAAAGCCATGGGCGTCGGTGTTGCCGCCGCACAGACTTCCGCCCTCGAACCACAGCGTGTTGACGGCACCGATCTGTTCGGCCGCATCGTCGCGGTGCGTCGCCAGCGCGAAGGCGGCCTCCTTGTGCGGGATGGTGACGTTGCCGCCACGGTAGCCGGTCGCCTCGAGCGTTCTCACGAATTCAGCAAAATCGGCCGGCGCGACGTCGATGGCCCGGTAGCTGCCGTCGATACCGTATCTCGCCAGCCAATAAGAGTGGATCTTCGGCGACCGGGAATGCGCGACCGGGTGGCCGGCGACGAAGGCCTTTTTCGCAGCCTCAGCCATCGATGGCGCCGATGTCACGCAGCTTGGCCAGAGCGGGCAGAAGCGGCAGGCCGACGATGGTGAAGTAGTCGCCTTCTATTCTTTCGAACAGCTGGATGCCTTCGCCTTCGATCTGGTAGGCGCCGACGCTGGACAGCGCCTTGGCGCCGACCCGCGCCAAATGGCGGCCGATGAAGGCCGGATCGAGCTTTCGCATGGTCAGGCTGGCAATGCCGACATGCCGCCACAGAACCGCGCCGTCGCGGGCCAGCACCACGGCGCTGTTGAGCTGATGGGTCTTTCCCGACAGCGCCAAGAGATGGCGGCGCGCGCCTTCCATGTCGGCCGGCTTGTGGAACAGTTCGTCGCCGAGCGACAGCGTCTGGTCGCAGCCGAGCACCAGGGCGCCGGCCTTTCGCTCGCTGACTTCGGTGGCCTTGGCCTCGGCCAGCACCAGGGCGACGTCCTCCGGCGAAATACCGCTGTCTTTTAGTGGCGCCTCAAGCGCGCGCTCGTCGACTTCCGCCGGAACCGCCTCGACCGCCACGCCGGCATTGACAAGCAGCGCCTTGCGGAACGGGCTGCCCGAGGCAAGGATGATTTTTTCAGCCATTTTTTATCGCCCGATTCCTGACGCTCACTAGGGTGTGTCGAGATTCAGGTCAGGCCGAGTCGAAAATGGTGGCTTCCGAGAACCGGAGCGGAGCGTACTTTCGTACTTGAGCACCGGAAGTGCAGGAAGCCGCCGTTTGCAGGCCGGCATCGCCTGAATATCACACGCCCTAGCGCGTCTTGCCGCGCAGGGCAACGATAGCCGCCGCCGTCTCCTCGATCGAGCGGCGGCTGACGTCGATCATCGGCCAGCCATGCCGGGTGCAGATCTGGCGGGCATAGGCGAGCTCTTCGGCGATCGCGGCGCGGTCGACATAGTCGGTCGGCTCGTAGGCGCTGGTGTTGCCGAGGATGCGGTTCTGGCGGACCTGAGAGATGCGCTCGGCGGTGGCGATCAGCCCGACGATCAGCGGTTTCGTGGCGTTGACCAGGCTTTCCGGTACCGGCACGCCGAGCACGATCGGGATGTTGGCGGTCTTGATGCCCCGATTGGCGAGATAGATGCTGGTCGGCGTCTTCGAGGTGCGCGAAATGCCAACGAGCACGATGTCGGCGTCGTCCATATTGGCGGGCAGCTGGCCGTCATCATGCTCCATGGTGAAATTGAGCGCGTCGATGCGGCGAAAATATTCGGCGTCGAGAACATGCTGGGCGCCGACGCGGCGGCCGGCCGGCGTGCCGAGATAGGACTGGAACACAGTCAGCACCGGTTCCAGCACGGAGACGCAAGGCAGGCCCATGGCGGCGCAGCGTTCGTCGATACCGCGGGCGAGCTTTTGGTCGACGACCGTATAGAGGATGATGCCTGGCTCCTCCTCGATGTCCTCGAACACTTTCGTCACCTGCTTTTCGGTGCGGATGAGCGGGTAGATATGCTCGATGGCGCGCGCATCCTTATATTGCGCGGAGGCCGCGCGGCCGGCCGCCAGCAGCGTTTCACCGGTGGCATCGGAAATCAGGTGAAGGTGAAAGAAGCTCTGAGGTTTGTTCACAGGGGTTCGTTCCAAGCTGTGGGCCAATGTGGATAAGGTCGGTCGGAAAGATTGGCCGGTTCGGGGCGACTGTATCAGATGCCAGTTTGTCCACAATTCGATGCGCTGTCGGCTTCGTTGGGCGGCTGGGGACAAGTCCGGGGACGGGCTTTTTTGACTCTGCCTCATCCACAGGCCCGTTTTCTTTGTGCGGGCCATAAAGCGTTGATTCAAGTCCGAAATTTCCAACTGTCCCCAATCCCCTCCTATCCGGCAGAAGAAGCACGCGACAATATGCTGGCTGGCATTTTCCGGGGCAAAGCGGGACAGGAGACAACCACCGATACCAACAGACTCTTAGAATCATAAGATTCCTAGAAATAGAATATTTAATTATAGAGAAGCCTGGAGAGGCGAGCGCTGAATGCCCGAAAACCGGATCATGCTGGACGTGTTGAAGGGCAAGGCTGCGTTTCCGCCGCCGCTCTGGATGATGCGCCAGGCCGGCCGCTATCTGCCGGAATATCGGGAGACACGCAGGCGGGCCGGATCGTTCCTCGATCTTTGCTACGATCCCGATCTTGCTGTGGAGGTAACGCTGCAGCCGATAGAACGCTTTGGCTTCGATGCATCGATCCTGTTTTCCGACATTCTGGTTGTACCGCATGCGCTGGGCCGCGACGTGCGTTTCGAGGAGGGACGCGGGCCGCTGTTGACGCCGATCTCGGAGGCGGAGATTGCGGCTCTCGACGGCGAAACGTTTCACGTGAATCTCGAACCGGTCTACGAGACGGTCAGACGGCTGCGGACCAAACTGCCTGATGAAACGACGCTGATCGGCTTCTGCGGCGCGCCGTGGACGGTGGCGACCTATATGATCGCCGGCCACGGCACCTCAGACCAGGCGCCGGCGCGGCTGTTCGCCTATCGCGAGCCGGCGGCTTTCCTGCAGCTGCTGAAGGTACTTGTCGATCACTCGGCCGCCTATCTCATCCGCCAGATCGAAGCAGGCGCCGATGTGGTGCAGGTTTTTGACTCGTGGTCCGGCGTGCTCGACGAAGTGTCTTTCGAGGCCTTTTGTGTCAGGCCGATGGCGGAGATCGTCAGGCAGGTACGGGCCGTGCATCCCAACGTTCCGATCATCGGGTTTCCCAAGGGCGCCGGCGCCCACTACCGGAGCTATCGCCAGAAGACCGGTGTGACGGGGCTGGGGCTCGACTGGACCGTGCCGTTGACGACGGCAAAGGAACTGCAGCGCGACGGCGCCTTACAGGGCAATCTCGATCCGTTACGGCTGGTGGCCGGCGGCAAGGCTCTAGCCGAAGGCGTCGACGCTATCTTGAAAGCACTGGGCGATGGACCGCTGATCTTCAATCTCGGGCACGGCATCACGCCGGAAACGCCGATCGCTCATGTCGAGGCGATGGTGAAACTGGTGCGGAGCGCATCATGACGATGATGGGGAATGGCACCGCGGAAGGTGGTGCTGGCGCAATGCGCCGCGCGGCGATTGCGATTGCGGTTTTCCTCGTGTTGGCTGGGCTTCTGTTCCAGTTTGGGCCAGATGATTTCTATCCCTGGGCAAAGGCGATCCATGTCATCGCCGTCATCTCCTGGATGGCGGGCATGCTCTATCTGCCGCGGCTGCTGGTCTATCACGCCGATGCGGAGAAAGGCTCCGTCCAGTCGGAAACCTTCAAGGTGATGGAGCGCCGGCTGCTGCGCGGCATCATCAATCCGGCCATGATCATCACCTGGGTATTCGGGCTCTGGCTGGCCTGGAAAGGCTTTGGTTTTCAGGGCGGATGGCTGCATGCCAAAATCGCCGCGGTGCTCGGGCTCTCGGCCGTTCATGGCTATCTGGCCGGCGCGGTGCGCAAATTCGCCGAGGACCGCAATGAAAAACCGGCGAGGCACTGGCGGATCGTCAACGAGATCCCCACATTGCTGATGATCGTCATCGTCGTGCTGGTCATCGTGAAGCCGTTTTGATGCCACCGCATCGACCCGAAAATTGGGATCGATTTTCGGAAAGGACGATGCGGAACTCAAAGAGTCTTACAGCGTCCTTTGCGCGTCGAGAGAGACGAGCGGCGCTCACAAAAGGCGGCTTGCTCTTTTAGTCGACCGACGATAAAAGACGGGTCTTCCTTCCCGTCATGCGCCGCCCCATTCATCGCTTCGGCCGCGCCCGGCATTTGTCGCATCCCGCCGATATTTTCCCCATGCTTAGTCACTCAGAGTCCGTCTAATGATGCAAGAAATGAAACTCACCGAGTTCAAGAACAAGAAACCGCCAGAGCTGATCGCTTATGCCGAATCGCTCGAGGTCGAGAACGCCAGTGTGATGCGCAAGCAGGAGCTGATGTTCGCGATCCTGAAGCGGCTGGCGACCCAGGATATCGAGATCATCGGCGACGGTGTGGTCGAAGTGCTGCAGGACGGTTTTGGCTTCCTGCGCTCGGCCAATGCCAATTACCTGCCGGGCCCCGACGATATCTATATTTCGCCGTCGCAGATCCGCCGGTTCTCGCTGAAGACCGGCGATACCGTCGAAGGCCCGATCCGCAGCCCGAAGGAAGGCGAGCGCTATTTCGCGCTGCTCAAGGTCAACACGATCAATTTCGACGACCCCGAAAAGATCCGCCACAAGATCCATTTCGACAACCTGACGCCGCTTTATCCGACCTCGCGGCTGAAGATGGAAATGGATGTTCCGACCTCGAAGGACATCTCGGCGCGCGTCATCGACCTCGTGGCGCCGCTCGGCAAAGGCCAGCGCGCCCTGATCGTGGCGCAGCCGCGAACCGGCAAGACGGTGCTGTTGCAGAACATCGCCCATTCGATCACCACCAATCATCCGGAATGCTATTTGATCGTGCTGCTGATCGACGAGCGCCCGGAGGAAGTCACCGATATGCAGCGCTCGGTGAAGGGCGAGGTCGTCTCCTCGACCTTCGACGAGCCGGCGGTGCGCCACGTCCAGGTCGCCGAAATGGTGATCGAGAAGGCCAAGCGCCTGGTCGAGCACGGGCGCGATGTCGTCATCCTGCTGGACTCGATCACCCGCCTTGGCCGGGCCTACAACACCGTGGTGCCGTCATCCGGCAAGGTGCTGACCGGCGGCGTCGATGCCAATGCGCTGCAGCGGCCGAAGCGCTTCTTCGGTGCCGCCCGCAACATCGAGGAAGGCGGCTCGCTGACCATCATCGCCACCGCGCTGATCGACACCGGCAGCCGCATGGACGAGGTCATCTTCGAAGAGTTCAAGGGCACCGGCAATTCGGAAATCGTGCTCGACCGCAAGGTGGCGGACAAGCGCATCTATCCGGCCATGGACATCCTCAAGTCCGGCACCCGCAAGGAAGACCTTCTGGTCGCCCGCCAGGATCTGCAGAAGATCTTCGTGCTGCGCCGCATCCTGGCGCCGATGGGCACCACCGACGCCATCGAGTTCCTGATCGACAAGCTCAAGCAGACCAAGACCAATGCGGATTTCTTCGATTCGATGAACACGTAAGGGGTCAGGCGAGGCAGCCCCTCACCTATCCGCGCCGCAACTGCCGCTCGAGCTCCTCAGCGTCCGTTATCACAGGCAGGCAGACCTGCCCTGTACAAAGCCAGGCGCCTGCCCTGTCGGTTGGCGGTAGAACGCCGCCTGGCAGCATCGGCAGGTTTGTTGCCGAGCCGACCGGCACGATTGTGTCGATCCGGCGCGGATCCGGATTTCGATTCGCAACCGGAACAAGCTGGGGATTTTCCGGGTTGTCCACCAGCACCAGTTTCAACGGCTCGATCGCCAAGGCGCAGGCGTTGACGATGCCCGCCTGGCCATAGGCCTGGTGCTGTGCCCGGCCGGCCGCGTGTTCGGCGACCTTCCAGGCCTTTTCCTGCAATTCAAGATCGCCGGAAAGCGAGGACAATCGGACCATGGCCTCGATGATTTGACCGGCGGCTGAAGGAATGGCTTCGTCGACATCGCCCCTGATGCGGATCGGCACGTCGGCACTGTCCGACGCGGTGAGGTAGTAGCCGGTGTTGTCATCGTCGTCGCGGTGCCATTGGTCGAGCTGCGCGATGAATTGGCCGGCCAGTTCAGCATAGCTCGATGTGCCGGTAGCCTCGAACAAGGAGATCGCAGCGTTAGCCATGGCGGCGTAGTCGCTCGACAGCGCAGGAAAGAGCTTCTTTGCGCCAAGCATCGAATGCGGCAAGCGGCTGTCTCGACCAGCGCTGGCAATGGCAGCAAAGGCCTGTTCCGCCGCCTCGATCCAATCGATCCTTTTCAGGGCGCGCCCGGCTTCGGCGAGAGCAGCGATCACCAGGCCGTTCCAGTCGGTCAGGATTTTTCCGTCGCGCCCGGGTCTGACGCGCTGCTCCCGGGTTGCCAGCAATTTTTCTGTCAGTGGAACGAGCCGGTCGCGATCGGCCACGCTTTGCGTTTGCTGGGCTTCGGTCTGGTGGATGATCGGCTTGCCCTCCCAGCCATGCGGGGCGGCAATTGTGAAGTGCTTGAAAAATAATGCTGATTCGTCGCCAAGAGCAGTTTCTATCTCATCCCTGCTCCAGGTGTAGAACAGTCCCTCCTCGCCTTCGCTGTCTGCGTCGAGGCTGGCAGCGAATGCACTGCCGTCGACGCGCATCTCGCGCAAGAGCCAGTTGATCGTCTCTTCGATTCGTACCCGGAACAATTCGTTGCCGGTCGCGGCATAAGCCCAATTGCACAGCCGAATGAGCTGCGCGTTGTCGTAAAGCATTTTTTCGAAATGCGGCACCAGCCACTCGGCATCGGTCGAGTAGCGGCTCAACCCGCCGCCGATATGGTCATAGATGCCGCCCGCCAACATCTTTTCGAGGCTGAGCAGGACCGCGTCGCGATGGGCTGTGTGGCGATCGCGCAGCCAGGATAGCCAGAGCGTCTGCATGAACGGCGCATTGGGGAATTTGGGCGCGCCGCGCAGGCCGCCCAAATCCCTGTCGATCATGCCGTCGATGCCGTTGGCGAGCGTCGCAAGCGTGTCGCGATCGAGCACGGCTTTGGCATGCGTGCCCGCCAGCCGCGCCTCGACATGCGTGGTCAGGCCGTCGGCGCTTTGGTTAACGCTTTCTTTCTTCTCCCGCCACGCCTTGTCGACCGCCTCCAGCACCTGGACAAAGCCCGGCCGGCCGTATCGGGCTTCGCGGGGAAAATAGGTGCCGCCCCAGAAAGGCTTTCCGTCCGGCGTCAAAAACATGGTCAGCGGCCATCCGCCTTGCTCGCCCATTGAGGACAGTGCTGCCATATAGATCTGGTCGATGTCCGGCCGCTCATCGCGATCCACCTTGATATTGACGAAGAGACGGTTCATGACGGCGGCGACATCTTCGTTCTCGAAGCTTTCGTGCGCCATGACGTGGCACCAGTGGCAGGCGGCGTAACCGACCGAGAGCAGGATCGGCCGCTTCAGCGCCCTTGCTTCGGCGAGCGACGCCGGCGACCATGGCCGCCAATGCACAGGGTTGCCGCTATGCTGCTGCAGATAGGGGCTGGCCTCTTCGGCAAGCAGATTTTGCGCGGGCAATGTCACGGTCGATAACTCGGCAATTGTCGATGAATAAGCGAAGCTAGGGCGGTTGTGCTGGGTCGGCAAATGATTTCAGGTGATTCCATTGTTGCGCTGTCGAGCGGTCGCCTGCCTGCCGGCGTTGCCGTGATCCGCATTTCCGGCCCGCAAAGTCGATTCGTCGTCGAAACGATTGCCGGTTCAATGGTTGGCAACCGTGTTGCAACCTATCGCAAGTTCAGGACGCCCGACGGATCGGTGCTCGACAGCGGGCTGGTCTTTTTCTTTGCCGGCCCTAGCAGCTTCACTGGCGAAGATATCGCCGAGTTCCATGTCCATGGCGGGCGCGCCGTCGTGGCGAAGATGCTGGAGACGATCGCCGGCTTCGACGGTGTCAGGCATGCCGAGCCGGGCGAGTTCACCCGGCGCGCCTTTCTCAACGGCAAGGTCGATCTGGTCGAGACCGAGGCGCTGGCCGATCTCGTCAACGCCGAAACCGAGGCGCAGCGGCGCTTTGCCGTGCAGAATGCCGAGGGTGCACAGAGCGAGCTTTATCTCGGCTGGCGCGGTCAGCTCATTCATGCCCGGGCTATGATCGAGGCGGAAATCGATTTTGCCGACGAGGACGATGTGCCGGGTTCGGTTGAGGAGACGGTCTGGTCGGATGTCCGCGCGATGGTCGACGAGATCGAACGTCATATCCAAGGGTTCCGGGCCGCCGAGATCATCCGCGACGGGTTCGAGGTCGTCATCCTCGGCGCGCCAAATGCCGGCAAGTCAAGCCTGTTCAATGCGCTGGCCCAGCGCGAAGCGGCGATCGTCACGGAAGAGCCGGGCACGACCCGCGATCTGCTCGAAGTGGTGCTGGACCTGGAGGGGATGCGGGTAAGAGTGACCGATACCGCCGGCCTGCGCGAGACACCCGGCAGGATCGAGGCGATCGGCATCGAACGGGCGAGGAGCAAGGCCGGGACTGCCGATCTGTTGCTCGTGCTGGAGGATATGGTGGACCCGGTCCCGATCGGTGCAGTTCCGGCCGATGTTCCGTCGTTGAGGATCGGGACAAAGGCCGATCTGCTGCAGGATAAATCGCTCGCGACGCGCTACGATGCGGTTATCTCGACCAGGGACGGCGCCGGGCTGGCGGAGTTGCTGGCGGAGATCGGTCATCGGGCCGCAGCGCAGATCGGCCAGGCCGGCGATATCCTGCCGTCGCGGCTGCGGCACGTCGAGCTTCTCAACGAGACGAAGCGCTTCCTGCTCGCGGCAGGGACTGAGGATGAGCGCGGGCAGGAGCTGCGGGCAGAAGAATTGCGGCTGGCAGCAGATAGGCTTGGCCGGATCGTCGGGGCTGTCGACGTCGAGGAAATGCTCGACGTTATCTTTTCGCAGTTCTGCATTGGAAAATGACTCACGTGAAACATTGCAGGCTCGCCGGCCTCGTTTGATTCACGTGAAACGCTGAGCGTTGACGGCCAAGATGAGCCCCGGCCTCAACCGCAATCTCGAACGTCTGTGATTGGCGTAGGCGGTGAGGGTAACCCCCTTCTGGTCCGACGGAGCACTGCCGTGAGGTAACGGCATGCCCAGCGTCTCCGCGACGTCGCTCCGCTCCTGCTCCGCCCTAAGATGACGAAGGAAGAAATGCGCTTTGGCCAATCTCGAACCCTTCGTGATACTCTGCGATGAATTTTGGTTGCCACTCGCCAAATCACGGGTGCCAACGCATCAGTTAGCATTGTTTCACGTGAAACGATTCGTCGAGCGTCCTTGACAGCGAAGGCTCTCGGCGACATGTGTCGGTCGACTTGAATTCGGGATTCTGAAATGACCGATCACTATGATGTGGTTGTGGTGGGCGGCGGCCATGCTGGTTGCGAGGCGGCCAGCGCTGCCGCGCGCGCCGGCGCGAAAACGGCTTTGGTGACGCTGCGCTTCGAGACGATCGGCGTCATGTCCTGCAATCCGGCGATCGGCGGGCTCGGCAAGGGACATCTGGTTCGCGAGATCGATGCCATGGATGGGCTGATGGGCCGCGTCGCCGATGCGGCCGGCATCCAGTTCCGCCTGCTCAATCGGCGTAAGGGACCGGCGGTTCGAGGGCCGCGGACGCAGGCGGACAGAAAACTGTATCGGCTCGCCATGCAGGCGGCGATTCGCGAGCAGGCCGGTCTCGATGTGGTCGAGGGCGAGGTTCTGGAATTCGAAATCGACAATGGGCGCATCGCGGCCGTGCTGCTGGCTGGTGGTCGCAGGCTTGCTTGTGGCGCCGTGGTGCTGACCACCGGCACCTTTCTGCGCGGGCTGATCCATATCGGTGAGAAGAAGATCGTCGCCGGCCGCATGAACGAGCAGGCCAGCCTCGGCCTGTCGGCGACGATGAGCCGTGCCGGCTTCAAGCTCGGGCGGCTGAAGACCGGCACACCGCCGCGGCTGGATGGCAGAACCATCGATTGGGCGTCGCTGGAGAGCCAGGCGGCGGATGAGCATCCGGTGCCGTTCTCGCTGATGACCGACCGCATCGACAACCCGCAGATCCATTGCGGCATCACGCGCACGACTGCGGCGACGCATGAGCTGATCCGCGCCAATCTGAGCCGTTCCGCCATGTATTCCGGCTCGATTGAAGGGGTAGGGCCGCGTTACTGCCCGTCCATTGAGGACAAGATCGTTAAGTTCGGCGACCGCGAGGGCCACCAGATTTTCCTCGAGCCGGAAGGGCTGGACGACGACACCGTCTACCCGAACGGCATTTCGACCTCGCTGCCCGAGGACGTGCAGCTCGACATTCTGAAGACCATTCCCGGCCTCGAGCGTGCCACCATGCTGCAGCCTGGCTATGCCATCGAGTACGACCATGTCGATCCGCGCGAGCTCAAGCCGACGCTGGAAACCAAGCGGATTGGGGGTCTTTTCCTGGCTGGACAGATCAACGGCACTACCGGCTACGAGGAGGCCGGGGCGCAGGGGCTGCTCGCCGGCCTCAACGCCGCGCGGCAGGCATCGACGAGCGATCAGATCGTGCTCAGCCGCACCGAGGCCTATATTGGGGTGATGGTCGACGATTTGACCAGCCGCGGCATCGCCGAACCCTACCGCATGTTCACCTCGCGGGCCGAGTTCCGGCTGTCGCTGCGGGCTGACAACGCCGATGAGCGGCTGACGCCGATGGCCACGAAGCTCGGGATCGCCTCGCGGCAACGGATGCAACGGTTTAGCGATGTCGTGCAGGACCTTGAAAAGGCGCGCAAGGTTGCGCTTGGCACGACTATGACCCCCAACGAGGCGGCACGTCATGGGCTCGAGATCAACAGGGACGGTGTGCGCCGCTCCGCTTATGAGTTGCTGGCCTATCCGGGCGTCGATGTCGCCTGGCTGGCCCGAATCGCGCCGGAGTTTGCGGCAATCGACGCCAACACGGCCGAGCGCCTCGAAACGGAAGCGAAATATTCGGTCTATCTCGACCGGCAGCGGGCGGATGTCACGCAGATCAGGCATGAAGAGAGCCGGCTGATCCCGGCTTCGCTCGATTTTGCTTCTGTTCCGGGCCTATCCAACGAGCTGAAGCAGAAGATGCTGGCGCGCCAGCCGCGCTCCATCGCCGATGCGCAACGCATGGAAGGCATGACGCCAGCGGCGCTGGCGATCATCGTCGCGCATGTCCGCAACGCCGAGGCCGCCGCGCGAAGGAATGTTGCGTGAGCGCTGCCTCATGGGCGAGCCTGCAAGAGGCTGCCGGCCCGGTTTCACGTGAAACATTCGACCGCCTGATCGACTTCCAGACCGTTTTCCAGAAATGGAACCGCCGAATAAACCTGGCCGCGCAGTCGACGCAGGACGATGTCTGGCGCCGGCACATCCTTGACAGCGCGCAGCTTGCGCGAATCAAACCGGAGGCGAAGCGCTGGGTCGATCTGGGCTCGGGCGGCGGTTTTCCCGGTCTGGTGCTTGCCTTCCTGCTCGCCGAGCGTGACGGCGCCAGCATCGATCTGGTTGAAAGCAATCGGAAAAAGGCATCGTTCCTGCAAGCGGTCGTTGGCCAATTCAGCCTGCCCGCCCGCATTATCGCGCGGCGCATTGACGACGCCTATCCGCTTGTTTCGGCGCCACAAATCGTCACGGCCAGGGCGCTGGCGTCGCTTCCGGTCCTGCTTGAGCTGTCGGCGCCGTGGTTGACGGCGGGCGCGTGCGGCCTGTTCCACAAAGGCCGGGATTACCGGGCCGAAGTGGCAGAAAGCGCTCAACGATGGTCATTCGATCTGGTAGAACATGCCAGCGCGACCGACGATCATGGGGTCATCCTCGAACTGTCTGATTTGCGCCAACTGTCTTAGATCGGCGACCTCGGAATGAATTTCTGGCATAGATCCATGATGAAGAATGGCCCCCGAATCATCACAGTAGCCAACCAGAAGGGCGGCGTCGGCAAGACGACGACGGCCATCAATCTCGCCACGGCGCTGGCGGCGATCGGCGAGCGGGTGCTGATCGTCGATCTCGATCCGCAGGGCAATGCCAGCACCGGCCTCGGCATTGACCGGCGCGACCGCACCGTTTCCTCCTATGACGTGCTGACCGGCGAGCTCGATCTGGAGGCGGCGGCGATCCCGACGGCAGTGCCGGGCCTGTCGATCGTGCCGTCAACGCTCGATCTGCTCGGCATCGAAATGGAGATCGCGTCGGCGCCGGACCGGGTGCTGCGGCTGCGCAACGCCTTGCGCGCCTCGGCCGAGCGCTCGGCGAATTTCGGCTATGTGCTGATCGATTGTCCGCCGTCGCTCAATCTTCTGACTCTGAACTCGATGGCGGCGGCCGATTCGGTGCTGGTGCCGCTGCAGTGCGAGTTCTTCGCGCTTGAAGGCTTGAGCCAGTTGCTGGAGACGGTCGAGCAGGTCCGCCGCTCGATCAATCCCGATCTGACGATCCAGGGCATCGTGCTGACCATGTTCGACGGGCGCAACAACCTTGCCAACCAGGTGGTGCAGGATGTGCGCGCGCATATGGGCGACAAGGTCTACGAAACCATCATCCCGCGCAATGTGCGGGTCTCCGAGGCGCCATCCTATGGCAAGCCGGCGATCCTCTACGACCTCAAATGCTCCGGCAGCCAGGCCTATCTGCAGCTTGCCTCCGAGGTGATCCGCCGCGAGCGCAAATTGCGCGCCGCCTAATGCTGCCGCCAAGAAGCTGATTCGATAGCGAAACGATCTGGACAGACGATGAGTGAAGACCTTTCGAGAAAAAGACTGGGGCGGGGACTGGCCGCGCTGATCGGCGAAATCGATCGTCCGGCAGCAGTGGAAAAGCAGGGCATGAATGCCGATGGCAAGGTGCCGATCGAGTTCCTGAGCCCGAATCCTAAAAATCCGCGCCGGCATTTCGGCGACGCCGACCTCACCGATCTTGCCCAGTCGATCCGCGAACATGGCGTGGTGCAGCCGGTGGTGGCGCGGCCGTCACCGACACAGCCGGGCCGCTACGAGATCATCGCCGGCGAGCGGCGCTGGCGCGCGGCGCAGCGCGCCGGGCTGGTCGAGATCCCGATCATCGTGCGCGATGTCAACGACCGCACCGCGCTCGAACTGGCGATCATCGAAAACGTCCAGCGCACCGACCTCAACCCGGTCGAGGAGGCGATGGGCTACCAGCAGCTGATCGACGATCACGGCTACACCCAGGCCGATCTCGGCCAGGTGATCGGCAAGAGCCGCAGCCATGTCGCTAATACGCTGAGGCTCTTGAAGCTGCCCGACGTGATTCGCGACATGCTTGTCGATGGCGCGCTGTCGGCCGGCCATGCCCGCACATTGGTGACGGCGGAAGACCCGGCGGGCCTGGCCAAGCGGATCGTCGAGGACGGGCTTTCGGTGCGCCAGGCCGAAGCGCTGGCGCAGATGCCGGCCGGCGCTCCAACGGTAAAGCGACAGCCTGCAGGACCGGCACAGAAGGATGCCGATACGCTGGCGCTGGAAAAGCTGATGACCGGCACGATCGGCATGATCGTCACGATCGAGCACAAGGAACGCGGCGGCGTGATCAGCGTCGCTTACCGGACGCTGGAGCAGCTCGACGAGCTCTGCCGTCGGTTAAAGCAGGAGCGGTAGGTGCTTGAGGTACCCGTGTTTTTAGCCGGCAAATAATCTTATGGCTCAAGATTAAGCACGGCTTAGGTTGACATCTTCGTCCTGGCAACGCAACGGGGGCTGGCGATTGCCAGCCCTTCCTTTTCAGCGCTGATGATTGGCGAAATCGCCGAGGCTGCTGATCTCCCCCTTGAGCGGGAGATGGCCGGCAGGCCAGAAGGCGTCGTCTCACATCAAGCGCCGGCCTTTCGGAAGCGAAGAAGATGTCGGCGTTCCAAGCGCTGCGACCCCCTCTGTCGCCTTCGGCGACATCTCCCCCTCAAGGGGTGGAGATCAGCTACGCTGCGCCAGCCGGGCGCTTTCCACGGCAATGCCGAGCAGCGCCTGCCGTGCCAGCGCGACTGAAAGATCCGGCCGCCGGCGGGTCTGCAGGACCGCTGCCTGCAATCGGGTCAAGGCGCGGGCAAGCGCCTCGCTGTTCCAGCGTTCGAGGGCTTTCTCCACCAGCTTGCGCCGCGAGAAAAAAACCGGCGGGCGCGCCGCTGCAACGACTGAAGCGGCGTTGCGGCCGCCGGTGTCCATCAGGCAGCGCATCGCCTGGATCGCCTGCAGCTGCCGCATCGCCGAGGAAAGCACCAGAAAAGCCTGGCCGCCGGACTGGCAGTGGCGGGTGAAGGCAATGTCGAAATCGCCGACCTTGCCCTCGAGCAAGGCATCGACGGCGTCGTCGAAGGACAGACCGGAGACGTCGCCCGAGGTCGCCTTGACGTCGTCGAGGCCGATTTCGGTCTGGCCGTGGGCGTAGAGCACCAGCTTCTCGATCTCGCCGCGCGAGGCCAGCCGGTCGCCGCCGAGGTTGCGGCGCAGCGCCTGGCGGGCCTCCAGCGTCATCGACATGCCGGCCTTGCGCAATTCGTCGTCGATGACCGTGTCGATGTCCCGGGCCTCGTCCGCATAGCACGGCAAGGCCATGGCAATGTCCGCCGCCTCGACGATGGCGCGCAGCCCAACGCCTTTCTTCAGGTCGCCGGCCTCGATCAGGATGATGGCGTCGCGCGGCGGCTCCGCGGTCAGCGCCTTGACGTCGTCGGCCAGCGCCTTCTGGCCGCTGGCGTTGCGCACCCATAGCAGCCGCCGGTCCGAAAACATCGGCACGGTGCGCGCTTCGTCGAGCAGGCGGCCCTCGTCGCGATCGACTTCCGAACCGTCCAGCCTGACCACCGAGAACGGATCGTCGAGCGGCAGGCCGGTTTTGCCGGCAAAGGCCTTTGCCCGCTCGGCGACGAGCCCACGATCGGGACCATAGAGCAGGACCACCGAGATGCGCGGATCCGGCCGCGCCAGCCACGAATCGACCTCATAACCTTTCTTCTGTGCCATGGGCTCTGGTTAGCATGAATGCGGGCGCGGGGTGAACGGCGCCGCTCCTCCTTTCCTTCTCCCCTTGTGGGAGAAGGTGGATTGGCGCGCAGCGCCAAGACGGAAGAGGGGTGTTGGACGGAGTGCCGTCGGTGTCAGGCTGGAACACCCCTCATCCGTCGCCTTCGGCGACACCTTCTCCCACAGGGGGAGAAGGAAAGGCCGCGCGCTAGCCTAGCCGCTCAATCCGAGGCCTTGTCCAATCTGGCGGGAAACCCGGCGCAATCATTCGCCAAATTGCGCATAGCGGCGGAAGATCGACAAGAAATTTCGCCGACATATCTGCATCTTGACGAGTGCTGGCTGGCGCGATTGTTGGCCCGAAGCCTTCCCGACGAATTGGCACTGGTCTGGCGGTGTGCAAATATCGCACCGGGCAACATTGGAGGACGAAGGTCATGGCTGATGCAGGACTATTGCGCTTCCATGTGCCGGAACCCGAGGTGCGGCCGGGCGGGACGCCGGATTTCTCTGATGTGACCATCCCCAAGGCCGGCTCGGTGCCGCGTCCCGAGATCGACGTCGATCCGCGCACCATCCGCGACATGGCCTTCTCGATCATCCGCGTGCTCAACCGCGCCGGCGAGGCGGTCGGACCCTGGGCTGGCCTGCTTTCCGACGACGAATTGCTGGAAGGACTGCGCCACATGATGACGCTGCGCAGCTTCGATGCGCGCATGCAGATGGCGCAGCGGCAGGGCAAGACCTCCTTCTATATGCAGCACCTCGGCGAAGAGGCGGTGAGCTGCGCCTTCCGCAAGGCGCTGGCGCCGGGCGACATGAACTTCCCGACCTATCGGCAGGCAGGGCTGCTCATCGCCGACGGCTATCCGATGGTCACGATGATGAACCAGATCTATTCGAACGAGGCCGACCCGCTGAAGGGGCGGCAGCTGCCGATCATGTATTCGTCGAAGGAGCACGGCTTCTTCTCGATCTCCGGCAATCTGGCGACGCAATATATCCAGGCGGTCGGCTGGGCGATGGCTTCGGCGATCAGCAATGATTCGAAGATCGCCGCCGCCTGGATCGGCGACGGTTCGACGGCCGAGTCCGATTTCCATTCGGCGCTGGTGTTTGCCTCGACCTACAAGGCGCCGGTCGTGCTCAACGTCGTCAATAACCAGTGGGCGATCTCGACCTTCCAGGGCATCGCCCGGGGCGGCTCCGGCACTTTCGCCGCCCGCGGTCTCGGCTTCGGCATTCCGTCGCTGCGGGTCGATGGCAACGACTATCTCGCCGTCCATGCGGTGGCGAAATGGGCGGCCGAGCGCGCGCGGAAAAATCTCGGCCCGACGCTGGTCGAATATGTCACCTACCGTGTCGGTGCGCATTCGAGCTCCGACGATCCGTCGGCTTATCGGCCGAAGGCCGAGTCCGACGCGTGGCCGCTCGGCGATCCGATCGTCAGGCTGAAGAACCATCTCATCC
The DNA here is from genome assembly GCF_003997585.1 of Mesorhizobium sp. M5C.F.Cr.IN.023.01.1.1. Taxonomy (NCBI): domain Bacteria; kingdom Pseudomonadati; phylum Pseudomonadota; class Alphaproteobacteria; order Hyphomicrobiales; family Phyllobacteriaceae; genus Mesorhizobium; species Mesorhizobium sp. M5C.F.Cr.IN.023.01.1.1. The sequence goes on from NZ_RZSU01000006.1 coordinate 70,769, forward strand.
AGCGCGGCGTCTGGTCGGACGAGCGCCACACCCAGGCCGAAGCAGAAATTCTCGAAACAGTGATCGCGGCGCAAAGGGAGGCCGAGCGCCATGGCACGCTGCATGCCGGCGGCAAGCCTTCGGCGCGCGACATGTTCGAGGGCGTCTATGCCGAGATGCCGCCGCATCTCAGGCGCCAGCGCCAGCAGGCGGGGGTCTGATCATGCCAAGACGGACAATGATCGAGGCGATCCGCGACGCCATGGACGTGTCGATGGCCCGCGACGAACGCGTCATCGTGTTCGGCGAGGATGTCGGCTTTTTCGGCGGCGTCTTCCGCTGCACGCAAGGCCTGCAGGCCAAATACGGCAAGAGCCGCTGCTTCGATGCGCCGATCAGCGAATCCGGCATCGTCGGCTCGGCCATCGGCATGGCAGCTTACGGCCTGAAACCTTGCGTCGAAGTGCAGTTTGCCGACTATGTCTATCCGGCCTATGACCAGATTGTCTCGGAAGCGGCGCGGCTGCGCTACCGGTCGAATGGTGACTTTACCTGTCCGATCGTGGTCAGGATGCCGACCGGCGGCGGCATTTTTGGCGGCCAGACCCACAGCCAGAGTCCGGAGGCGCTGTTCACCCATGTCTCCGGCCTGAAGGTCGTGGTGCCGTCCAATCCGCATGACGCCAAGGGTCTCTTGATTGCGGCGATCGAGGATCCCGACCCGGTGATCTTCCTGGAGCCGAAGCGGCTCTACAACGGTCCCTTCGACGGCCACCACGAGCGCCCGGTGACGCCGTGGTCGAAGCATGAACTCGGCGAGGTCGCCGACGGCCACTACACGGTCCCGCTCGGCAAGGCGGTGATCCGCCGGCCGGGTGCCGCTGTCACCGTGCTCGCCTATGGCACCATGGTTTATGTCGCCGAGGCGGCGGCCGAGGAGACCGGCATCGACGCCGAGATCATCGATCTCCGGACGCTGCTGCCGCTCGATCTCGAGACGATCGTCGGCTCGGTGAAAAAGACGGGCCGCTGCGTGATCGTGCACGAGGCGACGCTGACATCCGGGTTCGGCGCCGAGCTGTCGGCCTTGGTACAGGAGAACTGCTTCTACCATCTGGAAGCGCCGGTGGCGCGGGTCGCCGGCTGGGACACGCCCTATCCGCACGCGCAGGAGTGGGACTATTTTCCCGGTCCCGCTAGGCTCGGCCGCGCGCTCGTTGAAACGATGGAAGTCTAAAAGGGGGAGGCCTGACGACGATGGGCGAATATGTGATCAAGCTGCCCGATGTCGGCGAAGGCGTCGCCGAGGCCGAGCTGGTCGAATGGCAGGTCAAGGTCGGCGATCTCGTGCGCGAGGACGCGGTGCTGGCCGCCGTCATGACCGACAAGGCGACGGTCGAGATTCCCTCGCCCGTTGACGGCGAGATCGTCTGGCTCGGTGCGGAGATCGGCGACACGGTGGCGATCGGCTCCCCCATCGTCAGATTGAAGGTGGCCGGCGAAGGCAATGTGAAGGCCGCTGCGGAATCGTGGGGAGGTGAGGCGAAAGCCCCCGAGGCTACCCCCGCCCCGGGCCCCTCCCCCCAAGGGGGAGGGGGACGAGCTTCGGCCGCCAAAGCCGATGCCAAATCGATCGCGCGCCCGTCCGCAAAAGTTTCCGCGCGTGAGGATGAACCGGCGCCGGAATCCGCCTCCCCCTTGTGGGGAGGGGTTGGGAGTACTGCGGTCGGTGGGGGTCTCGCTGCCGTCTCCGGCGCGCCACGCCTCGAAGGCGAAAAGCCGCTGGCGTCGCCGGCCATTCGGCTCAGGGCGAAAGAGGCCGGGATCGATCTGCGTCAGGTCACAGGAAGCGGCCCGGCCGGCCGTATCCAGCATGAGGACATCGAGGCGTTTCTGGCGCGCGGGCCGCAGCTCGCGAAAATCTCCGGCCTCGCCCGTAATGAGACGATAGAGGACATCAAAATCATCGGGCTCAGGCGAAAAATCGCCGAGAAGATGACGCTGGCCAAGTCGCGCATTCCGCACATCACCTATGTCGAGGAGATCGATGTTACCGCGCTCGAGGATTTGCGCGCCGCGCTCAACAAGGAGAAGCGAACCGGCGCGGAAAGGCCGAAGCTGACGCTGCTGCCGTTCCTGATGCGGGCGATGGTCAGGGCGATTGCCGACCAGCCCAACCTCAACGCGCTGTTCGACGACGAAGCCGGCATCATCCACCAGCATGGCGGCGTCCATATCGGCATTGCCGCGCAGACGCCTTCGGGGCTGGTGGTGCCGGTGGTCAAACACGCCGAGGCGCGCGACATCTGGGACTGCGCCGCCGAGCTCAACAGACTCGCCGAGGCGGCCAAATCAGGCACGGCGACGCGCGACGAGCTCTCGGGTTCGACCATCACCATCACCTCGCTCGGCGCCATGGGCGGTGTCGCGACGACGCCGGTGATCAATCATCCGGAAGTGGCGATCCTCGGCGTCAACAAAATGATGGTGCGGCCGGTGTGGGACGGCACCCAGTTCATCCCGCGCAAGATGATGAACCTGTCCTCCAGCTTCGACCACCGGGTGATCGACGGCTGGGACGCCGCGGTGTTTGTTCAACGGATCAAGGCGCTGCTGGAGACCCCGGCGCTGATTTTTGTGGATTGAGGCTGTGGTGCAAGAAATGAGAGCGGCAGCGATCCTTCCCACCCCCCTCTGTCCTGGCAGGACAGAGGGGGTGCTGTCCCTCCGGCAGGAAAAATTTTGCACCTCTGCGGCGCCTTGAGAGGAACCCCATGAAGGAAATCTCCTGCAAGCTGCTCGTTATCGGTGCTGGCCCCGGTGGCTATGTCTGTGCCATCCGCGCCGGCCAGCTTGGCATCGACACGGTTATCGTCGAGTTCGGCAAGCCGGGCGGCACTTGTCTCAATGTCGGCTGCATTCCGTCCAAGGCGCTGATCCATGCGGCCGAGGAGTTCGAGAAAATCTCGCATATGGCGGGCGGCAAGAGTCCGCTCGGCATTTCAATTGGAACAGCATCCATTGATCTCGAAACGACCATCGCCTGGAAGGATGGTATTGTTAGCCGGCTGAATAGCGGCGTCGCTGGCCTGCTGAAGAAGGCCGGGGTCAAGACCGTGCACGGCTGGGCGAAATTCCGTGACGGCAAGACCGTCGAAGTCCAGACCGAGACCGGAATGCAGGTGGTCCGCGCCGAGACGGTGGTCATCGCGACCGGCTCGGCGCCGGTCGAGCTGCCGTCGCTGCCGTTCGGTGGACCGGTGATCTCGTCGACCGAAGCGCTGGGGCTAAGCGAAGTGCCCGAAAGGCTTGCCGTCGTCGGCGGCGGCTATATCGGGCTGGAGCTCGGCATCGCCTTCGCCAAGATGGGCGCCAAGGTGACCGTGGTCGAGGCTTTGCCGCGCGTACTGGCGCAATATGATGCCGAACTGACTCGGCCGGTGGTGAAGCGGCTCGCCGAGCTCGGTATCGAGGTGCTTGTGGGCGCCAAGGCCAAGGGTTTGTCGACCAAGGGGGATGCGCTGCTGGTCGAGACGAAGGACGGCAAGAATAGCAAGATCGTTGCCGACAGGATTCTGGTCACTGTCGGGCGCAAGCCGGTGGTCGAAGACTGGGGGCTGGAGCAGATCGACCTGGACATGGCGGGAAAATTCATCCGCATCGACGACCAGTGCCGCACCTCAATGCGCGGCATCTTTGCCGTTGGCGACGTCACCGGCGAGCCGATGCTGGCGCACCGGGCGATGGCGCAAGGCGAAATGGTCGCCGAGATCGTCGCCGGCCACAAGCGCGGCTGGGACAAACGCTGCATTCCCGCTATCTGCTTCACCGATCCGGAGCTGGTCACCGCAGGCCTGTCGCCGGAGGAGGCAAAGGGGCTCGGCGACATCAAGGTCGGATTGTTCCCCTTCGCCGCCAATGGCCGGGCGATGACGAAGATGGGTGAGGAGGGGTTTGTCCGGATCGTTGCCCGCGCGGACAACCATCTGGTGCTCGGCATCCAGGCGGTCGGTCACGGCGTGTCGGAACTGTCGACGGCTTTCGGCCTGGCACTGGAAATGGGCGCGCGGCTGGAGGATATAGCCGGCACCATCCATGCCCACCCGACACAAGGTGAGGGTTTTCAGGAAGCGGCGCTGAAGGCGCTCGGGCATGCGCTGCATGTTTAGGGCCCGCCGGCCTCGCGCGCTCTCCCTTCTCCCACAAGGGGAGAAGGAAAGAAGCTCCTCAACCAGCTAACCGGCTCACCATCTCATGCTGCGCATAGGCGTGGCCGAAGCGGTTGGCTAGGAAGGCGTCGAGCGCGATGTCTTCCTGCTTGATGAAGCCCTTCGCCGGCAAGGTGCCGTCGGCCAGCATGTCAAGGACCGCGCAAATGGCTGACGCGGTGGTGATCTGGATGGCGCTGCGCACCATGTCGCCGACGCGCTTGGCGTAGATCTTGTTGGCGTAGGTTTCCTGCAGCAGGCGGCCGTTCTTGCGGCCGCTGACGGTGACGAAGACGATGACCACGTCCTGCAGCGTCGCCGGCAGGGCGCTCTCGAAAATGTCCTTCAGCACGTCGCGTCGGTGGCGCAGGCCGAGATCGTTGAGCAACGCCTTCATGATCGCGGCGTGGCCGGGGTAGCGGATGGTGCGATAGTTCAGCGTGCACACCTTGCCCTTCAGCGTTTCGGCCAGCGTGCCGAGCCCGCCGGATGTGTTGAACGCCTCGTAGGTGACACCGTCGAGCGAGAATTCCTCGCGCTCCTCCAACGGCGGCACCTCGATCAGCTCGCCTTCGACGATCGCCTCGCAAGGCTCGCAATATTCATTGATAACGCCGTCCGTGCTCCAGGTCAGATTGTAGTTCAGTGCATTCGACGGGTACTGCGGCAGCGCCCCGACCCGCATGCGCACGCTTTCCAGGGTGTCGAAGCGGCTGGCGAGATCGTTGGCGACGATCGAGACGAAGCCCGGCGCCAGCCCGCATTGTGGGATGAAGGCGCTGTTGGCGGAGCGCGCCAATTCCTTGACGCGCCTGGTGCTGACGACGTCCTCGGTCAGGTCGAGATAGTGGACGGCGGCGCTGGCTGCCGCTTCGGCGATGCGCGTGGTCAGGTGGAAGGGGGCGGCGCTGAGCACGGCGAATTTGCCGGCCAAAGCGGCTTCGAGCGTGCCTGATGCTTCGATGTCGAGTTCCAGCGTCTTGACCGTTTCAGGCAGTTCGGCCGCGCCGAGCTGTGCCGCCGAGCGGTCGACGAGGGTGACGTGGTAGTCGCCTGTGGAAGCCAGCATCTCGGCGATGGTCGAGCCGATCTTGCCGGCGCCGACAACTATGATTTTCTTCATAACCAGTTCCCTCGCCCTACCTTTGCTCAAGACGATAGAATCGCAGCTTGCCTGTCGAAAGGAAGCGTGGAATTGTACGAAACGAAGCATCTTGGTGATCAAAATGCCGATGAGGTTCGTCGAAAGTGCTTAGCAACGCCGAACAGGCCCTGCTTTCCCTGCTGCGGGCGAATGCGCGCGCCTCGACGGCCGAACTGGCGCGGCGGCTCGGCGTGTCGCGGACGACCGTGCAGAGCCGGATCGAGCGACTGGAACAGCGCGGCATCATCACCGGCTATGGCGTCAGGCTTTCGCCCGACTACGAACAGGGGCTGGTGCGGGCGCATGTCCTGCTCACCGTCACGCCCAAGCTTGCCGACAAGGTGGTGCGCAGCCTGCAGGCGCTGCCGCCGGTGCGGACGCTGCATTCGGTGAGCGGCAATTTCGACATGATCGTCATCGTCGATGCGCCGTCGATTAGGGATCTCGACACGCTTCTCGACGAGATCGGCGCGATGGACGGGGTCGAGCGGACATCGTCCTCGATCATCCTGTCGACGCGGATCGATCGCTGACGGGCCTTCAGCCGACATGCCGTCGCAAAACAATGTTCGAGAGAGCGGGTGTCCGCTCCTTTGATCACTGGTGCCGCGCGGCGCGGCGGACACTCTGCACCAGGATGGCGAGGCAGCCGATTAGCAGCAGGATGCCGCCAAAGGGCGGCAGCGCCAGAAACTTCACCGCCGCCGTGATCGCCGCGATCAGCAGCAGGGCGAGCAGTGCCAGATTGCCGTCGTCGACGAACATGCCGATGAATTCCTTCACAGCAAGGCGAACGAGGTTCATCGGGCCAACCCTCCGATGGCTGCGGGATAGGCGCTGCGCAGCCAGCACACGATGGCAAAGGACGCCAGCGCGACGATCGCGAAGATCGCGAGCAAGGCCAGATCGTCGCCCGGCCAGTGCGCATCGATGCCTTCGCCGGTCCAGAAGATGCCGAAGCTGGTCAGCATCAGCCCGACGACGAATTTGAGCGCATTTCCCGGGACGCGCGCCAGCGGCCGATGCAAAGCGAGGCCGATGAGCATCACCAGGACGAACGCCGCCAGGGCGCCGAGGCTCGCATAGAGCGTCTGGCGCTCAACCGCCGATCAGATCCAGAAACGGAAGATTGCTGGCCATCAGGCCGGCGTCGACATTCAAGGTGGTGCCGGTAATGCCGCTGGCAAAGGGCGACGCCAGGAATGCCGCGGCGCGGGCGACCTCGACGGGCTCGACCAGCCTGCCGAGCGGATAGAGCTTGCCGACGGCTGCGAGGATCTCCGGCTTGTGGGCGAGGCGATGCTCCCAGGCTCCGGTGCGGATCGAGCCGGGAATGACGGCGTTGGCGCGGATGCCGTTGCGGCCTTCCTCGGTGGCGATGGCGCGCATCCAAGCGTTGAGTGCTGCCTTGGCGGCGGCGTAGGCGGGATTGCCGAAATGGGCTTGCGCATTGACCGAGGAGATGAACACGAAGGCGGCGCCTTGCGGCTGGTTGCGCATCACGGGAAGCAATGCCTGCGACAGCAGGGCGGCGCTGCGGAAATTCAGATTCATTTCGCGGTCGAGGGCGGTCGTCGAGATATCGGCGAGCGTTTCCGCCCGCGTCCAGCCGGCGTTGGAGATGACCGCCGCCGGTGCCGCGCTTTCCCCGATGCGCTTGGCAAATGCCGCCACGGCGCCGTCATCGAGCAAGTCAAAATAGTGCGCTTCTTCAATTCCGGCGCCGGTCAGGCCGGTGCCCTCGCGATCGCAGGCGACCACCCTTGCCCTGCATGCGGACAGGACGGCGACCAGCGCGCTGCCGACGCCGCCAGCCGCACCTGTCACAACCACGCTGCGGCCACTGAAATCGATCATGCGGCTCCTCGCCTTTCCCTGGCCAATCCTCGCTTGCCGGATGACTTGACGCAACCACCTGCCACGCAGGATGCTGGTGCTCTTGTAATAAAGCAACATGAATTCCAAAAAATGTTGCTTTCCAACACGGCCTGTATGAGAATCGCCGGGGTCGGCGTAGACCTTGCGGCAGGAAACCGGGAAACCGGCGCAGCGAAAGAGCCCGAACCGCGCGGACTCTGCGCCGATTGCCGCCAATGTTTTGAACAGGAGACTTTTCTTTGCCCAAGCAGTGTTTTGGAACATCCCACGTGCCGCTGTCGCCGGCGGTCCGGGCCGGCGACATGGTCTATGTCTCCGGCCAGGTGCCGGTCGGCAGCGACGGCACCGTGGTTGTGGGCGGCATCGCCGAGCAGACCGAGCAGGTGCTTTCGAACGTCAAGGCGGCTCTGGCGCTGGCCGGCTGCAGCATGGACGACGTGGTCAAGACGACAGTCTGGCTCGAGGACGCGCGCGACTTCAGCGCTTTCAATGCCGTCTATGCCAGGCATTTCCCAAAGGAGCCGCCGGCCCGCACCACGGTGGAGTCACGGCTAATGATCGACATCAAGATCGAGGTCGAGGCTGTCGCCTACAGACCGATTTAACCAGAAGACGGGAACGGAGCCGGACGCCGATGCAATTTGATCTTCTCCTGAAGGGCGGCCGCCTTATCGATCCGGCGTCCGGCCTCGACGCGCAACGCGATCTGGCCATCGCCGGTGGCCGCATCGCCGCGATTGATTCCGACATTCCGTTCGAGCGTGCCGCACGCGTTATCGACGCCACCGGTTCCATCGTGGCGCCCGGCCTCATCGACCTGCACAGCCACGTCTATTGGGGCGGCACTTCGCTCGGCGTCGATGCCGACCGCCTCGCCGCAAAAAGCGGCACCACCACCTTCATCGATGCCGGAAGTGCTGGCGCCGGCAACTTCCTCGGCTTTCGCCGCCATGTCATCGAGCGCTCGAAGGTCCGCATCCTGGCCTATGTCAACATTTCCTTTGCCGGCATTTTCGGCTTCTCGCAGACCGTTTCGGTCGGCGAGTGCAGCGATCTCCGACTCTGCGAACCGCGCGAGACGGTGGCGGCGGTGCGCGAGCACGCAGACGTGATCGTCGGCGTAAAAGTCCGCTCGGGTCGCCATGCCGGCGGCAGCAGCGGCATCGCGCCGGTCGATCTGGCGCTCGAGGCCGCCGACCAGGCCGGCCTGCCGCTGATGGCGCATATCGACGAGCCGCCGCCGGGCCGCTCGGAAGTGCTGCCGCGGCTGCGCAAGGGCGACATCCTCACCCACTGCTTCCGGCCGTTTCCCAACGCGCCGATCTTCGCCTCCGGCGCGGTGCGGCCCGACATGCGGCTGGCGCGCGAGCGCGGCGTCATCTTCGATATCGGCCACGGCATGGGCTCATTCGACTTCGAGGTCGCCAAGGCGATGCTCGGCGAGGGGCTGGCGCCTGATGTGATCAGCAGCGACGTGCATCTCTACTGCGTCGACGGTCCCGCCTTCGACATTCTGGTCTGCATGTCGAAACTGCTGGCGCTAGGCATGCCGCTCGTCGAGGTGCTGCGCGCCGCAACGCAGCGGCCGGCCGAGGCGATCGCAAGGCCCGAGCTTGGCACGCTGGCGGTCGGTGCCATCGGCGACGTCGCAGTGCTGCGGCTGCGTCCGGGCCGCTTCACCTTTGTCGACGCCGTCGGCGCGTCGCTGATCGCCGAGCAGAGGCTGGTCTCGGATGGTATCGTGGTTTGCGGCACCTGGTGGCCGAACGAAGCTGCTAACGATTTTGGCGATACCGAGCGTTTCGAAGCGCATGCGCATGAGACGCATGTCGATGTGGTGAGCCGGCATTTCGGGCGTGGGCACGGGTGAGGCTGTGCGCTCTCCCCTTCTCCCCTTGTGGGAGAAGGGGTCGCCGAAGGCGACGGATGAGGGGTGTTCCAGAGAGCACCAGCGCCTCATTCCGTCCAGCACCCCTCAACCGTCTTGGCGCTGCGCGCCAATCCACCTTCTCCCACAAGGGGAGAAGGGAAGGCCTGGAGCTACCGCCCCGGCGCCCCATAAACCGGCGTCGGAACTCCTTCCATGCGCGCCTTGATCTGCAGTGCCACGAATTTCGAGTAGAAACGCGACAGTGCGAGGTTGCCGCCGTGGAACCATAGCGCTTCCTGCGCCGTCGGCTTCCACATGTTGCGCAATTCGCCTTGCCATGGTCCGGGGTCGCCTTTCACGCCCGAGCCAATCCCCCAGCACGGCCCGACCTTGTCGGCGACCTGGCGCGAGACGATCGCCGCCACGGTCTCGTTCATCGATTGATAGCCGGTGCAGGAGATGACCGCATCGGCCGCCAGTTCGGTGCCGTCGTCGAACAGGATGCCTGTCGGCGTCAGCGACTTGATCTCGACGCCACTGCGGATGCCGATCTCGCCGTCGATGATCAGATCGGAAGCGCCGACGTCGATGTAATACCCCGAGCCCGTGCGATAGGCCTTCATCAGCAGCCCGGTCTCGTCGTCGCCGAAATCGATGGCGAAGCCGGCGTTGCGCAAGCGGTCGTAGAAGGCCGCGTCGCGCGCCTTGATGATGTCGTAGAGCGCCCGCTGGTTTTGCGGCAGCAGCGCGAACGGCGTCGAGGCGACGATCATGTCCGCTTTTTCGGTGGTGATGCCGCGCGCTAGCGCTTTTTCCGAAAAGATCTCGAACCCGACCTCCATCAGCGTGTCTGATTTGACCACCGTCGTCGGCGAGCGCTGGATCATGGTGACCTCAGCACCGCTTTCCCAGAGGTCGACCGCGACATCGTGCCCCGAACTCGCCGCGCCGAGGACCGCGACGCGTCTGCCCCGGAAATTCTCGCCGCTGGAATACTGGCTGGAGTGCAGGACCTCGCCCTGGAAAACATCGGCGCCGGGGAGGTCGATCTGCCTCGGTGGGCCATAGGCGCCGGTTGCGAAGACAATGTGCTTCGGCTTCAGTGTGATGCGCTCGCCGGCGCGATCGACCTCGACCGTCCAGACCTTTTCGGCCTCGTCATAGCTGGCGCTGACGCATTTCGTAGAGGTCCAGTAATTGAGCTCCATGACGCGCGTGTACATTTCCAGCCAGTCGCCCATCTTGTCCTTGGGCGTGAACACCGGCCAGTTTTCCGGAAACGGGATGTAGGGCAGATGGTCGTACCAGACCGGGTCGTGCAGCACGAGCGAGCGATAGCGGTTGCGCCAGGAATCGCCGGCCTGCGCATTCTTCTCGATGATGACGGCCGGCACGCCGAGCTGCCTGAGCCGTGCCCCCAGCATGATGCCGCCCTGGCCGCCGCCGATGACCAGACAGTAGGGCTGCTCAATGGCGCCGAGATCACGCGCCTCGCGCGCTCTCGCCTCTGCCCAAGTCTCGCGGTCCGGGTCGGCCTTGTGGCGTACACCCAAAGGCCGCGCCGGCCCTTTGCGCTCCTCAAAGCCCTTGAGGTCGCTCATCGCCGTGAACAGCGTTCGGCATCGGCCGTCCTGCAGGCGCATGATGCCTTGGCCCCACGCCGATGATGTCTCGAAGGTGAACCAGGCCTCGACGATGCCTTCGTCGGAGCTCGCCGCGCCACTAAGCTGCCAGGCTGTCGGCTTTGTCGTCGACAGCGTGGCTTCCAGCATGTCGCGGACCGCCGCACGGCCTTCCATCGTCTTAATGTTCCAGGTGAAGGTCAGCAGATCGCGCCAGTAGCAGTCCTCGACGAACAGATTGACCGCGGCCTCGGCATCGCCCGCGTCGAGCGACCGGGCGAGGGAGGAAAACCAGGTGGCCGCCTGTTTCGATGGTGCCATGTCGAGCATTTGTGGTCCTTCTACCTTTCCAAGTCGGCGCCGCCGCGTCTTTCCTTCATCCACAAACAAGGGGAAAAGGAGAAGCCGCGCCCCTCAATCCCCCAGCGGTTCCATCTCCTTGCCCGTCCTGTGGATCTGGGCGTTGTATTTGATGCGGCGGACCGTTTCGCGGGCCGAGCCGTCGAGCTTGTAGGCGGCCGCCACGGCCATCAGGTCGATCGCGGCGAGGAAAGCAAAACGCGAGGCGGTCGGCTTCAGCGTGTCGGGATATTCGGGAACCGCTACCGTCAGCCTGACGTCGCAAGCGCGGGCAAGGTCGGTGTCGGGCGCGGTCACGCCGATCGCGTTGGCGCGGTAATGCTTGGCGAGCTCGACGGCCTCGATCACCTCGCGCGTGCGTCCGGTCGCCGAGATGGCGATCACCAGATCGCTGGGCTTCAAGGTCGAGGCGGTCATCCGCATCAGATACGGATCGCATTGGGCGCTGACGGTGATGCCGTAGCGGAACAGCCGGTACTGGGTCTCCTGCGCCAGCGCCGACGAGCTGCCGCCAAGGCCGAACACCGTGACCTGGCGCGCCTTGGCGATGAGCTCGGCGGCCTTCACCAGCTGCGCCGGATCAAGCTGCCGTTCGGCCTCCTGCAGCGCTCGCCGGGCCTCGCCGAACACGGCATTCCAGAACGGCATGCCATTGTCGCTGCTGGTGGGCGGCGGCTTGCTCAGATAGAGCGCGCCGACGACGAGGCTCTGCGCCAGCTTCAGCTTGAAGTCGCGCACGCCCTCGCAGCCGATGGCGCGGCAGAACCGGGTCACCGTGGGTTCGCTGACCTGGGCGCGCTGGGCGAGGACGGCATTGGAGGCGTCGACCGCGAACCTGACGTCGTCGAGCACGACATCGGCGACGCGCCGCTCAGCCGGGCGCAATTCACCGTAAGAGTCCTTCACCAGCGAAATGATGTCGGGGATGCGCCTGACATGATCGCGCCCATCTGGATCGCGCCCATCCGGGTCGCCGTCCGAGGTCGGCCGCCCCTGGCCGTCAGCTTCGGTCATGAGTCATCCCTGCCGTTCGTGGAACTCGACCTCTACCATGTTTGCGCACCGCTTGCCTGCTTCGCCTCACGCGGTCGCTGTCCGAAGTATGTAGGAAAGCTACAAGCTTTTCAAGAATTAGAAAAGGCAATCTAAACAATAATGTAACCGTGGTACAAACGATCTCTCTGACTAGAGCAGCGGTCGCCGCTTGACAGTAAAGTAGGATAGTTACAGACTGATTTTTACGGACGGATGACCCAATGGATCATCGCGCAACCTGCGAGGGGCGCATGAACGCGGGCAGTGCAAAAACCCCGAAGCTTGGCGTGCAGGCCGCGACCAAGATCTATCATATGGCTTCCGGCGACCTCCTGGCGCTGGATCGCTGCAGCCTCGACGTTCACGCCAATGAGATCGTCTCGATCGTCGGCCCCTCCGGCTGCGGCAAGACCACGCTTTTGTGGTCGATGTCCGGCCTGCATCGCCTGTCCAGCGGGACAATCCGGCTCGACGGCAGAGAGATCACCGGACCGCATCCGGATATCGGCATCGTCTTCCAGGAGGCAAACCTGCTGCCCTGGCGCAATCTTGACGCCAACATCCATTTTCCCTTCGAGATCAAGGGCGAGAAGCCGGATCGCGCCTGGATCGCCCACCTCGTCAATCGTGTTGGGCTCGACGGCTTCGGCGGCAAGTTTCCGCGCGAGCTTTCGGGCGGCATGCAGCAGCGAGCGGCAATCGTGCGGGCGCTGGCGCTGAAGCCCTCGGTGCTTTTGATGGACGAGCCGTTCGGTGCACTCGACAGTTTCACCCGCGAGGAGATGAACCGTCTCGTCGAGGAGATCTGGCTCGACACCAAAACCACCATCGTCTTCATCACCCACAGCATCGAGGAGGCGACCTTCCTGTCCGACAGAGTGGTGGTGCTGAGCGCGCGGCCGGGGCGCGTTGCCCAGGAATATCGCGTGCCGTTTGCGCGCCCGCGCTCGCTGGAGATCATGGCGACGAAAGAAGTCTTCGACCTCACCAACACGATTAAGATGGACATTGTCGGCGAACGCGTACGACCGAAGGCGCGGGAGCGCGGCACCGCCGAAATTGTGAGGATCAGACCGTGAGCGAAGGCGACGCTATCCCGGAATTCTCCAAAACCAAGGCCGGCGAAGGTCACGACGTCAGCCTGACCAATCTTTCGGCGTTTGCCAGCGGGCCCGGCATCAGGTCGGGCGCCGAGGTCGCGGCCATCATCGCTGTCGCGGTGGTCATCATCGGCGGCATCGAGCTGGCGCTGCGGCTGTTCAATGTGCCGCACTACATCATGCCGGGGCCAAGCGCGATCGCCTACGCGCTGTACGACGAGTTCCCGCTGATCGCGCCGCATCTCGGCTACACGCTGGTCGAGCTGGTCTCCGGCTTCTCGATCGGCGCCATTATCGGCCTGGTGATGGCCGCGGTGATCACGCAATTCCCGTTCGCCGAAAAGATCGTCGCGCCCTACATCCTGATCCTGGTCACCACGCCGATGCTGGCGCTGGTGCCGCTTCTTATCCTGCGCTTCGGCTTCGGTTACACGCCGCGCATCATCGCGGTCGCGCTTGCCGCCGGGCCGATGGTGATGATCAATGCGGCGACGGGCTTTCGCCGCGTCGACAGCGCCAAGATCGCGCTGGCGCGTTCCTATGGCGCCAGCACCTTGCAGATATTCTGGAAGATCCGCGCGCCGATGGCGCTGCCGATGATCCTTGTTGGCCTGATGATCGGCGCGATCTTCGGGCTGCTGACCGCGGTGGGCGCCGAGATGGTCGGCGGCGGCTTCGGCCTCGGCAACCGGCTGACCACCTATTCGTCGATGATCCAGATGCCGCAATTCTTCGCGGTGGTTCTGATCCTCTCGACCCTCGGCATCCTGATCTACGTGCTGTTCTTCCTGATCGGCAAGAAGTGGGCGAGCTGGGAGGCGTAGTGCATGTCGCCCAAAAGTGCGCAGCGGTTTTGGGTTACGACGTAAAACGAGGACTTAGCGCGCGGGGCAATGATGGCGCCTGGGAGGCGGGCGACAGGTAAGAAACTATCGGCCAACAAAAGGGGAAATGCCATGACCAAGGAAAGTCACATCAGTTTCAAGGCGGGGATCAGCCGCCGCTATTTTCTGCAAGTCACCGGAGCAGGCGTGGTGACCGCCACCGCGCTCGGCGCCTCGGCGTTCAGGGCACAGGCCGAGCCATACGGCAAGTTCACCTGGATTTCGCCGCGCGGCACGCTCGAAGTGCTCGACGACTATCCCTATTGGGCGGCCAAGAAGGCAGGCTATTTCGGCGACCTCGACACCGACATGCAGCCGGGCCCGTCGGACGGCACCGCGACGGTGAAGTTCGTCGATGTCGGCCAGGCTGACATGGGCTTTCCCTCGCCCGGCGTCTTCTCCTTCGCCATCCAGAACGGCATGAAGCTCAAATCCGTGTTTCACATGGGGGCGCGCGACACGTTCAGCCTCGCCTTCCGCAAGGGCGAGGGAACGAACGACCTGAAGACGCTCGAGGGCAAGACTATCCTGCTCGGCTCCGCCGCATGGCAGTCGATCACCGATCCGCTGCTGGCCTCGCAAGGCGTCGACATCAAGAAAGTCAAGTATGTCGAGGCGGGCTGGCCGACCTGGGGCACCGCACTGGCCGGCGGCCAAGGCGATGCGGCGCTGTCGCGGGAAGGGCTGCGGGCCGAATGGATCGCCAAGAACCTCGACTTCGAATACTGGCTCGGCGTGCAGAACTCGAAGCTGCCGGCGAACACTTTCGTCGTGCGGTCGGCCGATCTCGATGATCCCGACCGCAAGGCGTTCCTGGAGAAATACCTGCGCGGCTGGGCGATGGGCCTGGAATTCGGCTACCAGAATCCGCGCGCGGCCGTCGAAGCGGTGTTCGAGCAGTTCCCGACGCTGGCCAAGAATCTCGGGCCTGAGCTCGGCACCACCTCGATCCTGCAGCAGATCAACGTCTTCCGTGGCGACATGGATAAGCGCGAAGGCTGGGGTTCGCACGACATGGCGAGCTGGCAGGGCTTCTTCGACCAGATCCACAAGATCGGCCAGACCACCAGTCCGGTGAAGGCCGAGGACGTCTGCACCAACGAACTGATCGGCCCGGCCAATGATTTCGACAAGGCCAAGGTCAGGGCCGATGCCGACGGCGCCAAGCTGTCGGAGGGCTTTGCTGCGCTCGACGTCGAGAAGATCAAGGCGCATCTGTTCGACTCAGCGGTCAAGTAGGCCACTTGGTGACGATATGGGCGGCGACTGGGTCGCCGCCCCAACTAAACAAAAAAGGGAGGTGGCTTTGACCGAGAAGGTGAAAGTGCTGGTGATTGGTCTCGGCAATATGGGCGCGTCGCATGCCAGCGCCTATCACAGGCTCGACGGTTTTGAGATCGTCGGCATCATGAGCCGCACGATCAAGAGCAACACAAAGATTCCGGCGGAATTAGCCGGCTATCCGCTCTACGAGGATTTCGACCAGGCGCTGAACGAGACCAGGCCGGATGCCGTTTCCATCAACAGCTGGCCCAACACGCATGCCGAATATGCGCTGAAGGCGATTGCCGCGGGCTGCCACGTGTTCATGGAAAAGCCGCTCGCCACCAATATCGAAGATGCCGAAAAGGTCGTCGCTGCGGCCCGCGCCAGGAACCGCAAACTGGTGCTCGGTTATATACTGCGCGTCCACCCGTCATGGATCAAGTTCATCGAAGTCGGCAAGACGCTCGGCAAGCCGCTGGTCATGCGCCTCAACCTCAACCAGCAGAGCAGCGGCAGCGCCTGGCACTGGCACAGGAACCTGATCGATTCGCTGATCCCGATTGTTGATTGCGGCGTGCACTATGTCGATGTGATGTGCCAGCTGACCGGCGCCAAACCGGTCCGCGTTCACGGCATCGGCGCGAAATTGTGGGCCGATGCCGCCAAGCAGAATTATGGCCATCTGCACGTCACCTTCGATGACGGTTCGGTCGGCTGGTATGAGGCGGGCTGGGGCCCGATGATGAGCGAGACGGCCTATTTCGTGAAAGACGTGGTCGGCCCCAAGGGCGCGGTCTCCATCGTCGCCGGCCAGACGGCAAGCAGCGCGGCTGAACTTGCCGAGGTGTCGAACTCAGCCGATATCGACCGGCACACCAAGACCGATGCGCTCAAGATCCACTATGCCGAGGTCGACGGCGACAAGAATTTCAAGAAGCCCGACGAGATCGTCAGCATGGAGGACGAGCCCGGCCACCAGGAGCTTTGCGACCGCGAACAGGCATTCTTCCTGCGCGCCATCCGCGAGGATCTTGATCTGACCGAGCAAATGGATGCCGCGGTCAACAGCTTGCGCATCGTGCTTGCCGCCGAGCAGAGCATCGAAGAAGGGCGGACCGTCGAGTTGGCCTGAGGCCTAGCTCCTCTTCTCCCACAAGGGGAGAAGGCAAGGTAGTCAGCCTGTGCGTCGCGCGGGGTGCTGATCCGAACCGCCATCCAGCCACGCAATGTCGTCGGGCGAAAGCGCAATGTCGAGCGCCTGCAGACTGTCGTCCAGCTCGTCGAGCGCGCGCGGGCCAATCAGCGGGATGGACGGGAACGGCTGGGCCAGGACATAGGCGAGCGCGACATGGATCGGGCTCTTGCCCAGCCTGTTGGCAAGCTCGATCGCCCGGTCGCGACGGCCGAAGTTTTTCTCCGAGTACCAGACCCGGACCAGCTCTTCATTGTCACGCTGATCACGCCCGGCGCGGCCGGTGAAGAAGCCGCGCCCCTGGCTCGACCAGGCAAAATTGGGCATCTGCCGGGCGGTCAGCCAGGCCTTCCATTCATCGCTCGACGATGTGACGCAACCCGGCCAGATCGGGACCAGCATTTCGGCCAGCGAAAAATTGTTCGAAAGCGCGCCCGGCTTTTGCTTGCCGGTCCGCTCGGCATAGGCAATCGCCTCGTCCATGCGTTCCCTCGTCCAGTTCGAGCCGCCGAACGGACCGCGAATGCGGCCAGCCCTGACCTCGCGATCCATGGCGTCGACGAATTCGTCGACCGGCACGTCCGGATCGTCGCGGTGCATGAAGTAGACATCGACATGATCGGCCTGCAACCGGTCGAGCGACTGGGTGAGCTGCTTGCCGATAACATCGGGATAGCAGAGCGGGGTGTGCGCGCCCTTGCCGATGACCACAGCTTGCTCACGTACACCGCGGTTTTTCAGCCATTGGCCGAGCAGCGTTTCGGTGTAGCCGCTGCCATAGATATAGGCCGTGTCGAAGACGTTGCCGCCGGCTTCGAAATAGGCATCGAGCAGGATCATGCCCGAGGAGAACGTTCGAAAATCCTCGAAGCCGAGCGCCAGGCACGAGGCCGGCCGCGGCAGGCCGGGAATTTCGCGCTTCGGGATGGTGGTGCCGCCGGAGCGCAGCCGCCGGCCGGAGATTGTGTTGACGCGTCGTTCGGGCTTCTCGATCCCGTATTCGAGGCCGATGGCGGCACGCCATTTGTCGAGCACGCGCAGATTGCCGAGGCTGTCGGCCCAGCCCATGCCCGGCCAGGCGAACTCCTGCTTTCCGGCCAGGATCGCCTCACCGGCGGCGTCGGCCTCGAAAGCGTAAAGCCAGCGGTCCTCCCTGACCTCGACCACCTCCTCCCCGCCCGGACGGATGATGCGGATGTGGCCGGTGCCGCCTTCCCTACCGGCCGCATACCAGAAATCCGTGACCTCGATGCGGCCCTTGGTGCCGAGGATGCGCAGGACGTTGTCCTGCGCCAGCGAGATGCCGCAGGAGACTTCGGCGACGATGCCGCTGGGAAAGTGCAGCAGCGCCGAGGCCCATTCGTCGACGCCGGACTGGCCAAGATGGGCTGCGCCGACCACCTTGTCCGGCTCGGCGAAGGGTTTTCCCAATGCTGCCCCGGCAATCAGCCGCGCCATCGAAACGGGATAACCGCCGACGTCGAGAATGCCGCCGCCGGCAAGATCGTTGGCATAAAGCCGGTGCTCCGGCATGAAATCAGGCATGGCGAAGCCGAAGCTCGACTTCACCATGCGGACCTCGCCGATCGCGCCGGACCTGACCAGCTCGACCAGTTTTGCCGTCTGCGGATGCAGCCGGTACATGAAGGCTTCGCCGAGAAATGTGCCGGCCTTGCGCGCCGCATGGATCATCGCGTCGGCTTCGAAGGCGGTCAGCCCCATCGGCTTTTCGCAAAGCACGTGCCTTCCGGCCTCGGCCGCCTTGATCGCCCATTCGGCGTGGCTCGGATGCGGTGTCGAAATGTAGACCGCATTGACGTCCGGATCGGCGAGCAAAGCCTCGTAGCCGTCGAGGATGCGGGCGCCGGGGAAGTTTTCAACGAGGCCTGATTTGCCGGGATTGCGTGCGGCAATGGCGACCAAAGTGCCGGTGCGCGAATGGGCGACGCCGCCGGCAAATGCCTTGGCGATGGTGCCGGGCCCGAGAATGCCCCAGCGGATTTTCCGTGGTTCGGACGTCATTTCAAATCTCCTTGGGGTCGCCTCGGCGTCGCGAGCTGGTAAAAGAAAATTGCGTGTCTTTGTGTGCATGTCGTTGTCCCAAACCGCTGCGCACCCTCGGTTCACGCCCGAGGGCATGGGTTTTGGGCGACATGCATTAGCGAATGCGTGCACCTGACTTGTCGAACAGAAGCGACCGGCCGGCCTTGATCGACACCACCATGTGGTCGCCATTCGCCCGCTGCCGCGATGCCTCGCGCTCGATGATCAGTTCCTCTCGTCCGGCATTGGCATAAACGTAGCTCACCGATCCGAGATGCTCGGCGACGTCGGCCTTGACGGCGATGTCGCAATCGCCTTCGCCGCCCTCGAAGAAATGCTCCGGCCGGACGCCGAGCACGACCTCGCTGCCGACTGCAGGTGGGGCACCCGAAAGCGGCTTCCGTAGTTTGGCGCCACAATGGTTGGCGAGTTCGACGGTTATGGCGACGTCGTCGTTGCCGACCACTTTTGCCGCCAGGAAATTCATCTTCGGCGAGCCGACAAAGCCGGCGACGAAGCGGTTGGCCGGGTCATCATAGAGATCGAGCGGCGCGCCGATCTGCTCGATATTGCCGGCGTTGAGCACGACGATCCTGTCGGCCAGCGTCATCGCTTCGGTCTGGTCATGCGTCACATAGACCATGGTGACGCCGAGCTCCTTGTGCAGGCGCGATATCTCGACTCGCATCTGCACCCTGAGCTCGGCATCGAGATTGCTGAGCGGTTCGTCGAACAGGAACACTTGCGGCTCGCGCACTATGGCGCGGCCAATGGCGACGCGCTGGCGCTGGCCGCCCGACAATTGCCGCGGGCGCCGCTTCATCAGTTCGGCGATGCGCAGGATTTCGGCGGCTCGCTTCACCCGCCGCTCGGTGTCGGGTTTCGGGTTGCCGTTCATTTTGAGTCCGAAGCTCAAATTCTGCTCGACGCTCATATGCGGATAGAGCGCGTAGGACTGGAAGACCATGGCGATGCCGCGGTCGGCCGGCTCGACGTCGTTCACCACCTTGCCGCCGATGGCGATCTCGCCGCCGCTGATGTCCTCGAGCCCGGCGATCATCCTGAGCAGCGTGGACTTGCCGCAGCCGGAGGGGCCGACGAAGACGACGAATTCGCCGTCGTCGACGTCGATGTTCGCGCCGTGAATGATCTCAAAGCCGCCGAAGCGCTTGACGACATTTTTGAGTGTGACCGCTGCCATGATGATCCTATTTGATGGCGCCGGCGGCAATGCCGGCGACGAAATGGCGCTGCAAGAGCACGAACACGACGAGCATCGGCACGGTGAGCATCACGGCGCCCGCCATGATGCCGCCCCACGACACTTTGGTGAGGCCGATCAGCGTGCCGAGCGCCACCGGTGCCGTCATCGCGCCGGGCTTCGAATTGATCAGCAGTGGCCAGAGGTAGTTGTTCCAGGAGGCAAGGAAGAGGATGATGGCGAGCGCCGCCAGCATCGGTCGCGCCAGCGGTAGTGCTACAAACAGGAAGATCCGCCATTCCTTGACCCCCTCGACCCGAGCGGCGCCGAACAGATCGCCCGGCATCATCGAGAAGCTCTGTCGCATGAACAGCACGCCGAGCGAATTGAAGAGCGGCGGCACGATCAGCGCCACCCAGGTGTTGGCGAGCTTGAAGTCGCGCGCCACCATGATGAATTGCGGGATCAGCACGACAGCATAGGGAAGCGTGATGGTGCCGAGGATGATCGCGACGACCACGCCCTTGCCGAAGAACTGGTAGCGCGCCAGCGCCCAGCCGGCCATCGAAGTGAGCAGCACCGACAGGAACGTATATGTCACCGCCACCGAGACGGAGATGCCGATAGCGCCGATGAAATTCGTGTCGCGCTGCAAATTGTTGACATTGTCGAGAAAACTGCCGTGCGGCAAAAGTTCGATGCTGGGGCTGAAGATGCCTCTGTCGGGCATGGTCGAAAAGATCACCATCATCCACAGCGGAAACAGCCAGATCAGCGCCAGCGGGGTCAGGAAGAGATGAAGCGCGATGCTGCGTCCCAATCTGGCGGAGGAACGACGGGAAGTGGAATGCGAGCTCATTTCGGGTCCCTCGTCAGCCACAGTTGCACCAGCGAGATGGCGATCGCCAGCCCGGCCATGGTGTAGGCGATGGCCGAGGCGTAACCGAAATTGAGCGATCTGAAGCCCTGGCGGTAAAGCAGCAGCCCGAGCGTTTCGGTGCCGCCGCCCGGTCCACCGCGCTCGGTGATCAGGAACGGCTCTGTGAACAGCTGCATGGTGCCGATGATCGACAGCACGGCGCAGAATACGATGATCGGCTTGAGCAGCGGCAGGGTGATGTAGAAGAACTGCTTGAGCTTGCTGACACGGTCCAGCGTCGCCGCCTCGTAGACATCCTGGGGGATCGATTGCAGGCCAGCGAGCAGGATGATGGCGTTGTAGCCGGCCCAGCGCCAGGTCACCGCGATCATGATGACCGCCATCGCCGGCGTGACGTTGGAAAACCAGTCGATGTGGGGCAGGCCAACGCTGTTCAGCAGCTTGTTGATGATGCCGTAATCGAGGTTGAACATCAGCCGGAACACCGCGGAATAGGCGACTTCGCCGACCACGACCGGGGCGAAGAAGGCGAAGCGGAACAGGCCACGGGCCTTCAGCAGCGGCGAATTGAGCAGCACGGCCATCACGATCGCCAAAGTGATCATCACCGGCACCTGGATGACGAGGATGAGCAGCGTGTTCTTCAACGCGTTGAAGAAGGCCGGATCGCCGATCAGCCGGCCCCAGTTGAAGGTGGGCGCGAACCGCCAGGGCACCGTCCGCGTCGCCTGGAAGGAGATCAGGAAGGAGCTGATGATCGGCCATAGCCAGAAGATCGAGAAGATCAGCAGATAGGGCGCGAGGAAGCGGTACGCCGTGGCGTTCTGATAGCGCATCGTTGCCCTCCTTTGCCTCTCGTTTCTAGGTTTACCGGCCTGCTGTCGAGGTCGGCGCCAGCCTTGTCTGCCTTCTCCCCTTGTGGGGGAAGGTGGATTGTCGCGCAGCGCCAAGACGGTTGAGGGGTGTTGGGAGGAGCGCCGTCGGCGCCAAGCTGGACCACCCCTCATACGTCGCCTTCGGCGACACCTTCTCCCACAAGGGGAGAAGGGAGGCCCGCGTTCAGCTCACTCTTCGACCGGCAGGCCGGTCGCCGAGGCGATCTGGCTTGCGGCATCGTCGAGCGCCGCCTTGGCGTCGGGGTAGCCACCGCCCAGATATTTGGTCTGGACTGCGCGGACGATGATTTCCGCGTCGCTCTGGAACGGCGTGCCGCGGCTGGGGACGACCTTGGGCAAGGTGCCGAGGATATCCTTCCACACCGCCTGGCCGCCCCAATAGGGCTGGCCTTCGGAGACATAGGGGTCGTCGAGCGCCGAGATCAGCGACGGCACCAGGCCAAAACCCTTCAGCATCGCTATCTGGCCCTCATTGGTGGCGAGGGAGTATTTCAGGTAGGCGAAAGCGGCCTCCTTGTTGTTGGACACCGAGGTGATGGCGAGCGACGAACCGCCGAGATTGGCGGCGCGTGGGCCGTCGGCAGTTAGGCTCGGCATCAGGTAGACGCCCCATTTGCCGCTGCCGTCGGGCGATTCGGTGCGTATGGTGCCCTCGAACCAGCCGCCATACATCTGGCTGGCGACTTTGCCGGCGGTGTTGTTGGTGATCTTGGTGCTCCAGTCGGCCGAGGAGATGATGCCGGCGTCCTTCATCTCCTTGATCTTGGTCATCGACGCCACACAGCCCGGCTGGTTGACCGTGATCGACTGCCCGTCGGCGGCGAAATAGGCGCAACCCTGCTCGTTGGCAATCATACGGAAGAATTCGGAGTCGCCGTTGAAATCGGCGTTGGTCATCGTCACGCCGGGATTGGCGGCCTGGATCTTCTTGCCGGCGGCAATGAAATCGTCCCAGGTCTTGATCGAGGCGGGATCGACGCCGGCCTTCTCGTAGAAGTCGCGGCGGTAGTACATCGCGACCGGGCCCGAATCCCACGGCATCGCATAGGCCTTGTCTTCCACTTCGAGCTCGGTGCGCTTGAAATCGGGGAATTTTGCCTGGTCTTCGGCCTTATAGCCCAGCGTGTGAAGGTCGACGAAGCAGTCCGGGAACTGGCTCCAATAGTTCTCGGCCTCGCCGTTCTCGATCGTCACGATGTCAGGCAGCCCCTCGCCGCCGGCAGCGCAGCCGGCGATCGACTTGTCATAGGTCGGCTGGTTGCCGAGATCCTGGACCGTGACCTTGATGTCGGGGAACTGCTTGTTGAAGCCTTCTATGGTGGCCTTCAGCGATGAAGCGGCGACGTTCCAGCTCCAGATCGTGATTTCGCCGGATTGCGCAAAGGCCGGGGCTGAGCCCAGGGCAAGCGCGAGCGCGGCGCAGGTCAGTATGGTGCGCATTGAAATCCTCCCATTTCATTTGCTCTCTCTTCGCGAGCATGGCTAGACTAGGCGCTGGCGAAGGCTTGTCCGCGACAAAGGGAATAAAAAATTGGCGGAAAGTAAGATGCCGGAAAGGCCGTTTTACCAGCCTGGCGCCAGCAGCGTGGAGGGCTTGCCGCTGCTGCTGCAGATGTTTCACACCCAGCCTCTGGTGATGCTGAAGCCGCATTGGCATGCCCAGGTCGAGGTGAATTTCATCGTCCGCGGCAACGTGCACTACCGCATGGATGAGCACGAGATCTCGCTTTCGGCGGGCGACATGTGCCTGTTCTGGGGCGGCCTGCCGCACCAGATGGACGACGCATCAGACGATGCCGTCTATGCCGGTGCGCACCTGCCGCTGGTGCATTTCTTCCGGCTGCATCTTCCCGCCGACGTCCGCAACCGGCTGATGACAGGCGCGACACTAGTGACCGGCGCCACCGACCGGTCGGACGACCACAATTTCGAGCGCTGGAACCGCTATGTCCGCTCGGGCGATCCGGGCAAGGCCGAACATGCCGTCAACGAGCTGTTGCTGCGGCTGGAGCGGGTGCGCTTCGAGCCTTACCGGCTGGTTCCGGAAACCCCGATCGAGCAGGAGCCGGGCAGCCCCTTCGATCAGCAATCCCTGCGCAATGTCGGGCGCATGTGCGACTTCATCGCCGAGAATTTTCTCTACGACATCGATTGTGTAGATATCGCGGCGGCGGCCGACATCCATCCCAAATACGCGATGAGCATCTTTAAGAAATCGACCGGCATGACGCTCAACGAATATGTCAACCTGTTGCGGCTCAGCTACGCCCAGGCACTGCTGATGCACCAGGACGCCAATGTGCTGCGCGTCGCCATGGACTCCGGCTTCGGCTCGCTCAGCGCCTTCAACAAGTCGTTTCGCAAGCTGGCCGGCATGTCGCCGTCCGATTTTCGCAAAGGCGCCGGCGCCAGGTAGTTCCCAGCCAGGTCGGCCCGGCACCAAAACGGCCACGGTTAGTAGCCAATTGAGCGCCCATGCAAGGACGCACCACCGGCCCGAAGCCGGTGGTGCTCTCTGGACAGTCTGTAGGGGCAGGACCGTTCCAGGGATCCCTTAGGATCGGGCTCAAATATCGGCTTTTCCTTGACCCATGGCATCGGCCGAACAGATGAAGGACCCTGCCAACTGGCTAAGAATCTCGACAGTGCGATGCGCCGCCGAGCAGCGCATGATTTGCAATATTATTCGGCTGCGTCAGGAATTTCGCCGGAGGTGTCGTCGGAAGTCTCTGCCGGATCGGCCTTTCTTGCCAGGAACTTGTCCAAGGCTGCCTGCAAGGACAGGGTGGCCTGCGGTGAGGCCGGCGTCGTCGAAACGACAGCCATCGCATGGGCAATTCCCCGAGTGGACTTGTCCTTGGCCGCCGCAGACGTTGCGGCTCCGTGTCCCTGCGATCCAGCCCCAGCCGAATTTCCGCCATTGCCGTTGCTTGCGCCGTTACCCTTCCCGCCGCCATTGCCGCCGGGTCCGGCGAGGACTGGAGACGCGACAAGGGCGAGAGCGGCGACCGTTGCGAACAGACTGGTTCGAGTTTTCATAAGTTCCTCCTTCGAGCCGCCCTCCCGCCAGGATGGTTCCGGACTATGAATATGAGGACTCTCTAATATGAAAGGTCCACTATCGGCCAGTGTGATTCAAATGCACCTGTCCGCAAGGGACCTTGGTCCGAAATTGAAAGGCAAAGGTCCTAGACTATACTTGGGGACGTATTTGGCGCGGCGAACAAAGCGCCTGCAGGCCACAACGCAGCCGGAAAGGACAAGCTCGCTCCGTCTTCTGGGTGATGCCGTGCTGCCGCCAAACACGATCGAAGCTTGATTCCCTGGAAGGAAACTGGAGCGGGTGAAGCGATTCGAACGCTCGACCCCAACCTTCGATGGAGTATGCTGGAGCTGATCGGCCCGCCGAGCATTCAGATCTCCAACCTTAAAGTCAAACGCTCCGCTCCCTGGTTGTTGCCGGGCACACTATCCCTTCCGAGCTCCGGCGGCTGGTCGAGAAACTCGTAGACAAGCCAAAAGAGGCTCAGTAGTAGCGACCACCGCTGCTATCGGCAGCACAAAGCGAGCAGCCGTGCTCTTTTAGGAAAAAGGGCTGCCGGTCCGCATGCTTGTTAGGAACGAATCGACATTGCACAATTGGATGCGCTGGCTTTAGCTCGCGGGCGCTTCCTTGTGACCCGATTCCAAGGTAGAGCGAAGCCATTCCTCTCGCAGGACTCTCCAATATGAAAGGTTCACTATCAGCCAGTTTGGTGCTGCCCCAAAAACCAAAAAGCCGCGGCGAACCGCGGCTTGCCGATGTTTGACTCCCTGGAAGGAAACTGGAGCGGGGTGAAGTGATTCGAACGCTCGACCCCAACCTTGGAAGCGTCAATTTCTGCCAACGCCGCTCTATCCGAATCTCCGCCACCAGAATCCGAGATGATCAATACCAGTGAAATGATGCAGGTCCTTCTGGACCACGTGGCAAGCCGGCAGCTGAGCAGACGCAGCTTCCTGGCTTCAGCATATGGACCCTCTTGGGTAATACGAATTGAAAATTGCGCCCTCATGTTTCAAAACAGGTCGATAGACTCGCGAGGATTGTTTCGTGCGGGTCGCCGACTGTCCTCAAGCCGAGAATTCTAAAAGACGTTCAACAATGACCCAGCACGTACAAAACGCTCGAATTCTCATGTACAGCCACGACACGTTCGGGCTCGGCCATTTGCAGCGCTGCCGGACGATCGCGCATTCGCTGGTCGAGGATTTCCGCGGACTTCAGGTGCTTATCATTTCGGGTGCGACTATCGCTGGCGCCTTCGACTACCGCGCCCGTGTCGACTTCGTGAAGATCCCCAGCGTCATCAAGTTGCGCAACGGCGAATACACCTCGCTGGAAAAGGATATCGATCTGCATGA
The DNA here is from genome assembly GCF_003997585.1 of Mesorhizobium sp. M5C.F.Cr.IN.023.01.1.1. Lineage (NCBI taxonomy): Bacteria > Pseudomonadati > Pseudomonadota > Alphaproteobacteria > Hyphomicrobiales > Phyllobacteriaceae > Mesorhizobium > Mesorhizobium sp. M5C.F.Cr.IN.023.01.1.1. The sequence continues at coordinate 96,731 of NZ_RZSU01000006.1, forward strand.
GACGCTAAGAATGCGCCAGTCGATCATCCGCCACACAGCCGAGACCTTCCGGCCGGATATCTTCATCGTCGACAAGGAACCGCTCGGCCTGCGCGGTGAGATCGAGGACACGCTGTCCTACCTGAAGACGCGGGGCACCACGCTCGTGCTTGGCCTGCGCGAGGTGATGGACGCCCCGCATCTGCTTGAAGCAGAGTGGGCACGCAAGGATGTGATGCGCAAGATAGGCCTGTTTTACGACAAGGTCTGGGTCTATGGTCCGCCGGATTTCTACGATCCGTTGACCGGTTTGGATGTGCCGCCGGCTGTCAGGGCAAAGATGAAGTTCGTCGGTTTCCTGCAACGGAGCCTGCAGAAGAACGAGTTGCCCGGCCACCGGCCCGAGGGTGATTATATCCTCGTTACCACCGGTGGCGGCGGTGACGGCGCCGAACTGATCCACAGCGTCATCGATGCCTATCAGCAGGATCCGCAATTGCAGCATAGGGCACTGATCGTGCTTGGGCCTTACATGCCGGCGCGCAAGCGCAACAAGCTGCTCAAGAAGGGATCCAAAATCCCCTATATCAAGATCATCGAGTTCGACAACCGCATGGAAGAGCTGATTGCCGGCGCCAAGGCAGTCGTGGCGATGGGCGGTTACAACACCTATTGCGAGATACTGTCTTTCGACAAGCCGGCGCTGATCGTGCCGCGCGTCAAGCCCCGCGAGGAACAACTGATCCGAGCACGGCGCGCAGCCGAACTCGGCCTCATCGAGATGCTTTTGCCGGAACAAGCCGAGGATTCCCAGCGGTTTGCCGATGCACTGGAGGTGCTGCCGGACCGGCCCGGCCCATCGCAGAGCCATCCGCATTTGACGCTGGAAGGCCTGCCTCACATTTCCGAAATCGTCTCGGAACTGCTCGACCGGCGGGGCGGCCATCACCTTTCGGTCATTGAAGGCGTGAACTGAGTTGCAACATTGCAAGATCGTCGTGGTTCTTAAGGGCTATCCGCGGCTGTCGGAAACCTTCATCGCGCAGGAACTGCTCGGTCTGGAGCGTGCGGGGTTCGACCTGATACTCGTCGCGCTGAGGCGGCCGACCGACGCAAAACGCCACCCCGTGCATGACGAGATCAAAGCGCCCGTCCATTATTTGCCGGAATATCTGCATGAAGAGCCGCTGCGCGTGGTTCGCTCGCTGTTTGCTTACCTGCTGCGGCCGGGCTTCTGGCGCGCGCTCGGATCGCTGGCTACCGATATCCGCCGCGACTTTACGCGCAATCGCGCGCGCCGCTTCGGGCAAGCGCTCGTGCTGGCGGCCGAATGGCCGGAAGGCGCGGGCTGGCTGCATGCACATTTCGCGCACACACCGGCATCGGTGACGCGCTATGCCAGCCAGCTTCGTGGCCTGCCCTGGAGCTGCTCGGCCCATGCCAAGGACATCTGGACTTCGGCGGACTGGGATCTGGCTGGCAAGCTTTCCTCGGCGCGCTGGACGGTCACTTGCACGAAAACCGGCTTCGACCGTCTGAAAAAACTCGCTAACGGCAACTCGTCTGTGCATCTGAGCTATCATGGGCTCGACCTTGATCGCTTCGGCAGTTTCGGCGAGGCGCGAAAACAGCATGACGGCTCGGCGCCGGACGAACCGGTTATCGTTCTGAGTGTCGGGCGCGCCGTTGAAAAGAAAGGTTACGATACGTTGCTGGAGGCCCTTGCCCTCTTGCCTGGTGATTTGGCGTGGCGTTTCGAGCATATCGGCGGCGGCGAGGAACTGGAACGGTTCAAGGCGCTGGCGCAAAAGCTCGGCCTGGATGGTCGCGTCTCTTGGAAAGGCGCGCTTGCGCAGGAGGAGGTGCTTGAGCACTACCGCTGCGCCGACATCTTCGCCCTGGCCTGCAGGATCACCGCAAATGGCGACCGGGACGGTCTGCCGAATGTTCTGGTGGAGGCGGCCAGCCAGCGGCTTGCCTGCGTGTCGACCGACATTTCCGGCGTGCCGGAGCTTTTATCGCCGGATGAAACCGGGCTGCTGGTTCCGACGGAAAACCCAATTGCCCTGGCACAGGCGCTGGAGCGGCTGATCCGTGATCCCGTGCTGCGCGCCCGCCTCGGCGACGCCGCAGAGCGGCGCGTGCGCGGTGATTTCGATCATATGGCCAGTATTGGACAGCTCAAGGAACTGTTCGAGCGGGAGTGGCGGGCCGCCGAATGAAGCGGCTGCGCGCCTTCTTCTATGTCCAGCACTTGCTCGGTATCGGCCATCTCGCGCGCGCCAGCCGCATTGCGGCGGCTATGGTCGATGACGGGTTCGACGTAACCGTCGTGACCGGCGGAGCGCCGATCGCGGGGTTTCCGGGACCGGGTGTAACATCGGTAGCCCTGCCACCTGTCACCTCCGGTGATGAAGGATTTTCCGGACTTGTCGACCTGCAGGGCAAACCCATCGACGATGATTTCAAGAAACGGCGTTCAGAGATGCTTCTGCAGGCATTCCGGGATTGCAGGCCTGATATCGTCATTGTCGAGGCGTTTCCATTTGGACGCCGGCAGATGCGTTTCGAACTCCTGCCGCTGATCGAAGCAATCGACGCGACGTCGCCCAGACCGCTGCTGGCGACGTCCGTCCGTGATATCCTTCAGGAGCGCGTCAAGCCGGGCCGAAACGAGGAAACGGTGGATCTCATCAACAGGCATTTCGACCTTGTCATGATCCACGGCGATCCGGCTTTCGCAACCATCGACAAGACATTTCCACTGGCTGGGGCGATCAAAGCCGAGGTCGCCTACACAGGGCTCGTTGCCGCGCCGCCATCGCCCGCGGCCTCCGAGCGCTTCGACGTTCTGGTGTCGGTTGGCGGCGGGGCTGCCGGAAAGAGCCTTGTCAGATCCACCATCGCAGCGGCGCGGCATGCCAACAACGCTTGGAAATGGTGTTTGATCACCGGCCCAAACCTACCGAAAGATGAGTTTGACGTGATCGCACGCGATGCCACGCCGGTGCTGTCCATCTTCCGGTTCCGCGAGGATTTCGCCAGCCTGCTCACCGGCGCGCGCCTGTCGGTCTCGCAGGCGGGTTACAACACGGTCTGCGATGTCCTGCGCGCGGGTTGTCGCTGCCTGCTCGTTCCATTTGCAGCCGGCGGGGAAACCGAACAGACGGTTCGCAGCCTGATGCTCGAAGAACTCGGTCTTGCGACCATGCTGATGGAAAAGGACCTAACGCCTGAAGGTTTGGCGCAAGCGATCGAACAGGCGCTTGTGGGACCGACGCCGTCCGCGCATCGTCTCGATCTGGAAGGCGCGCGTCGGTCGGCGCAAATCCTGCGCGAGCGGTATCGAACATGGTCCCCAAAAGTGGGGCCCGGTTTCGGAAAAGTTCATGATCAGGCAGACGATAGATCCTACGCGCGTCGCGTCTGGTGAGATTCGCGCGACGCGCTTCAAGCCCATGTCTTTGTCGTCCCAACCGCTACGCACTTTTGGGCGAAATGCTTTAAACAGTTCCAATCAGCATGAAGCGCGTATAATTTTTTGTCGGCAGTTCGCCGGAGAACCGCACCTCCCGTAGCGCCGCCATTGCTTCGAAGGCTGCAAGTGAAGCCACGCAGTTGATGTGGGTCGGCTCGCTGAAATAATCGTTCGATTGCAGCAGTACATTCGTGCCCCGCGGAAGCAGAGCAAGCCAGGCGCGCAGATCGGCTATGTGTTCGCAGCTCGTATTGACCATCAGGTCGGGCCGCACGGCCGCATAGTCGAGTGCGTACATATCTGCCGTCAGCGCCCGGAACCGGTCGCCGGCTTCCCGGTTGAGGGTCCGGGCGACCGGCGCGACTTCGGGATCGATGTCGATGCTATCGAGCGCCGCGATGTCGAAGCGGGCGTCGTTGAAAAGCATTGCCGGCAATACGCCGTACCATCCACCCAGAACCCATACGCGCCCGAACCGGCCGCCGCAGCTTTCGAACAGCCTGTCAAGCGCCCACATCTTGCAGGCGACCTGCTTGTGGTTGAAGGCGTTTGCGATATCGGCCTTCGGATGCTTGGTGATGACGCGCGCCAGCCCTGCCACGAGAGGGCAGTTGACATAGGCAGCAATTCCCCGCGTGAGGTCCAAGGCTTGCTCGTGCCAGCCCATGCCGGCATTGCGTGGTTGCGTGACATCCATCATATTTGTCTTGTATGTTGGGATTTCGGGCGACACAACGCAATCTTGCCTCCCACAAGGCTGTTTGATTCGCGGACGTGATTATGCAGCAAGCCGCTTCGCCATTGCCCGGTGCCGGAGAGAGCCTGTTGCATCTGTCCGGACCATCGGCGTCGATCCGCCAGCACCAGCGACGCAGCTGCGGCCTCGTGCTGCTCGGCTATTCGCAAAAACCCTACGGAAGCCGCGAACCGTTTGGCCAGCTGCTTTCTTCGCTGATCAACAATGCCCATGGCGTTGTCATCGACCATGCGCCGGAACTGGATCGCGCCGCCTCGCAGGTTCCTTCCATCGTTGAGCGCAGGACAATCTCCGTGCGCTGCAGCTTCGAGCTTGTCGTTGGCGACGAAGTAATTGCCGATACGCCATTCGCCAGCAGGTGCTTTTACATCCTGCATCCTTCCAACTGAAGGGTCCACAGCCGCATATGGAACCCAGCCTAGCCCGCTATATCTGGACGCACACCAAGAAGCAGCAGCTCTGGATATTGATGATCGTCGTGCTTTCGATGATCCCGTATTTCATGTCCTTCGACCTGCCGAAGCTGATCATCAACGGCCCGATCCAAGGTAGCGGCTTCGAGCAACCGGGCGCGACCCAGCCATTCATGAGGCTACACTATAACCTGCCGTTCATCGGAGAGGTCCAGTTCTTCTCCGGTTTTCAGCTCGACCGCAAGGCGACGCTGTTTGCCCTGAGCCTTGTGTTCCTCTTGCTAGTCGTCATCAACGGCCTGTTCAAACTCTACATCAACACCTACAAGGGCCGCCTCGGCGAACGCATGCTGCGGCGTCTCCGCTTCGATCTGGTCGATCGTGTGCTGCGGTTTCCACCGTTTTACTTCAAGCGAGTGAAATCCGCCGAAGTGGCGACCATGGTGAAGGACGAGGTGGAGCCGCTGGGCGGTTTCATCGGCGATGCCTTCGTGCAGCCGGTACTGCTCGGCGGCCAGGCGCTGACGGCCATGCTGTTCATCGTTGTCCAGAACTTCTGGCTCGGAATGATAGCGGTCGTGATCGTGGTGATCCAGATCGTGCTCATCCCGCGAATGCGGCGGCGGCTGATTGTGCTCGGGCGCGAACGGCAGTTGACGGCGCGCGCGCTTTCGGGCCGGGTTGGCGAAATCGTCGACGGGATCGGCGCGGTTCACGTCCACGACACATCAAACTACGAGCGAGCCGACATAGCTGCCCGGCTCGGGCAAATCTTCAAGATCCGCTTCGATCTTTACCAATGGAAATTCATGGTGAAGTTCCTCAATAATTTTCTCGCGCAGGTCACGCCCTTTCTGTTCTACATGATCGGCGGGTATCTGGTCATCCAGGGGCGGCTGGACGTCGGTCAGCTCGTGGCCGTGATCAGCGCCTACAAGGAGCTGCCCGGACCGATGAAAGAACTGATCGACTGGGATCAGGCGCGACAGGATATCCAGGTCAAATATCAGCAGGTCGTTGAACAATTCACCGTCGATGGTCTCATTGCGCCGAGAATCGGCGCATTGACGATCGACGATCCCGATCCGATGACCAAACCCCTGTCGGCGATCAGTCTGTCCATAGCAGACGATGGCGGTGGAATGGTCCTCGACCGTATCTCCCTCCAGGTCAAGCCGGGTGAGACGGTGGCGCTGGTCAGTACCGCAACAGGTGGAGCCGAGGCGCTTGCAGAAGCCTTCGCGCGGCTGAATCGGCCGGACAGCGGAAGGGTCGCTTCGGGCGCCGACGATCTGCTTGAACTCCCCGAAGCAGTGACCGGCCGGCGCATGTCCTATGCCTCGTCGGACGTTTTCCTGTTCCAGGCAAGCCTCCGCGATAACCTGCTCTACGGGTTGAAGCATGCGCCGCTGACATCGGTGCCTTATGACGGTGCTGCGGCAGACCAGCACCGCTGGAACATCCACGAGGCGCGCCGGTCGGGCAATCCGGACCTTGATATCCACAGCGACTGGATCAACTATGCTTCCGCCGGCGCTACCGGCCCGCACGACCTCTTTGAAGCCGTGCGCCGGGTGCTCGACGCGGTTGTTCTGTCGCGCGATATTCTGGATCTTGGCTTGCGCTCTTCGGCCGACCTGACGCGTCACACGGAGCTTGCCAGGCGGATCGTCGAACTGCGTGCGGCGCTGCGAACCCGGCTGGAACACGAAGGGCTGAGCGAACTGGTGGTTCCTTTCGAACCGGGCGCCTACAACAAGGAAGCAACGATCGGCCAAAACCTGCTCTTCGGCGCTGCCGCCGGGCCCGAACTGGCCGACAGGGCTCTGGCGGCCAATCCCTATTTTGCCTCTGTGCTGAGGCAAGCCGGCCTCGACCGCACGCTCTACGAAATGGGCATGGAGATCGCCGAACAGGCGATCGAGCTGTTTGCCGACCTGCCGCCCGATCACCAGTTCTTCCAGCAGCTCGCCTTCATGAGCGCCGAGGAGATACCCGCCTACGAAACCTTGCTGCAACGGCTCAAGAACCGTCCCCACGAGGCGGTTTCGGAGAGCGACCGCGCCATGATCGTCACCTTGAGCTTTGCCTATATCGAGCCCCGGCACCGCTTCGGCCTGCTAAGCGACGAGCTCATGAGCAAGATCGTCGCTGCACGCAACCTGTTCTATGAAAACCTGCCGCCCGAGCTGCAAAATGCGATCGAACGGTATGATCCTGCCAAATACATAGCCGCGGCCACCGTCATGGATAATGTCCTGTTCGGGCGTGTGGGCAACAACCATCCCGACGCGCCGGACCGCATACGCTCCATCGTCTATGACATTCTTGACGAACTTGGGCTTTATGCCGAACTTCTGGATGTCGGCCTGGACTTCAATGTCGGCTCCGGCGGCAGGCGGCTGACCGGTGGACAGCGACAGAAGCTCGATGTTGCCCGGGCCTTGCTCAAGCGTCCTGATTTTCTCATTCTCAACCGGCCGCTGTCGGCGCTCGACCAGCGCATGCAGGATAAGGTGCTGCGAAACGTGCTCGAGGATGCCAGGCGCGACGGCCATTCGCCGGCAATTGTGTGGGTCGTGACGAATCCGGCGATGGGGATGATGTTCGATCGCGTTATCGTCTTCGACTCGGGCAAATTGGTGGAAGACGGAACACCCGAGACACTTTTGGCAGGGAACGGTATATTCAAGGATCTGCTGTCATAGAGCAACGGACATTCAGATGGGATCATTCTGCCGGTGCGAATTTGATGCAAGATCAAGGCATTCGGCAAAGGGCGTAGCGGGACTGCATCCGCGCCGAAAACCGAAGGATTTGCCGCAAATTCACCCGGCTCTTCGGGTTCCGGCTGGCGAAGTCCATTTTTGTCAGGCGGCATCGCCCGATCGCCCGACATCGGGCTTGCCACCTTTCGCGTGGTTCGTCTCGCCATCCCGGAAACAGATTTGATTCCATCTGGGCGACCGTTGCTCTAGTCTGGCACACGCGAATTTTGGGAAGGTTTGCGACAATGCTGCTCAAGGACGAAGTTGGAATGCTGCAACGCGTTCCCTTGTTCTCTGCCATCGAGCCGACAAAGCTCAAGCTGCTTGCGTTCACATCCGATCGTGTGAGCTACAGCGCCGGCCAGATCCTTTTCCGGCAGGGCGACGAGGGAGACGCCGCCTATGTCATCCTTTCAGGCAGGGCGGATATCCTGGTCGATTCCGACAGCGGACCGATAAAAGTTGCCGAACTGGAGCCAAATTCGATAGTTGGCGAGATCGCCATATTGTGCAACAGCTCCCGCACGGCCACCGTCAGAGCGGCAAGTCCGCTGGAAGCGTTGAGAATCAGCAAGGATCATTTCCTGAGGCTTATGAAGGAGTTCCCGGAAATGACCATCGAGATATTGCGGGTTCTTGCCGATCGCCTAAGCCATACGACCGCGGATCTGATCGATGCACGAAGCGCCAAATAACGGATGACGTCCGCTCGATCCTCGCGCTCGTGATGGCACCGGCCTCTTGCTGAGAAGGTCACCCGGAGAAAACCTGTCTCGCCTAGCAGCAGTTGTTTGGCTACGATGGGCGACGGGGACTGCGAAGGGGTAGCATGGACGACGACGTTTTTCTGGTCAGATTTTGGGGCGTGCGCGGCAGCATTTCGGTATCGGGGCCAGAATTCTCTCGCTATGGCGGCAACACGATCTGCATTGAGATGCGATGCGGTAAGCATACGCTTCTATTCGACGCAGGCTCTGGCCTACGACCTGCCGGCGGGGCGCTTCAGGCTTTGGGCGTGACCGATTTCGACCTGCTTTTCACCCATTGCCATTACGATCACATCATCGGGTTGCCGTCTTTTGCGCCGATCTATGACCGGAGCGTTAAGGTTACGCTTTGGTCCGGGCATCTTGCAGGACACATGACGACCCGGCAGATGGTCGATAAGTTCATGCGGCCGCCGTGGTTTCCGATGAAGCTGGAGTTCTGCAAGGCAAGGCTCGACTATCGCGATTTCGTATCCGGGGACGTGCTTCGGCCGCGCGAAGGGGTGGTGGTCAAAACCGGCAGTCTTATCCATCCGGGCGGCTGCATAGGCTACCGGGTCGAATGGGGCGGCCGCGTCGTGGCGGTGATCACAGACACTGAGCACGAGCCGGACAAACTCGATCAGGCGGTGCTCGGCCTGATCGAAGATGCCGACCTCGTCATTTACGATTGCACCTACACCGAGGAGGAAATGGAACGCCGCCGCGGTTACGGGCACTCGACATGGCAACAGGGCGTCAAGCTCTGTGAGGCGGCCGGTGCGCGCGGGCTTGCGCTGTTTCACCACGATCCGACACGCACCGACGAGGAACTGGACGAGATCGAGAAACTGGCCAAAGACGGGTTTGCCGGCGCTTTTGCCGCGCGGGATGGCCAGACGCTCACATTTCCAGTCTCATTGCACAAAAAGCGCTGAGCTATTTTCCTCTACCGGCTGCGCCCGATCAGCGTGCTGATCGGAAGCCATGCGCAGGCTTCATTGTGTGCTGTGACTGTGAACAGCCGTTCGAGGAAAAGCCAGGCCGATTCATCATGTACGAGATGGTGGGTGAGCAGGCCGACCGGTTCGCCGCCGTCGAATGCACGCTGCAATTGCCCGATGATAGCCTGAACCAATAGGCCATGATCGCGGCAGCCGCGCGTGCCGTGCCAATCCATGATGTCGACATTGCTGTTGATGACCGCCAGTGAAGCCGGCTTCGGCGGCCCATAGACCGACAATGCCGCAAATCCTATCGATCCAAGGTCGGATACCAAGCCGGCGTCGATCCTGTTCCAGGGTGGCACCAACATCGGAACGGCACGTGCGCCGTGCAGGCCGGTTACGTGCGACAGCCCGCGAGCCAGATCATCGAGCACCACCTCGCGTGGCCGATGCGCGCCGAGCTCCTGCTTTTTCTGGTCCTCGGGCGCATGATTTCGGTGCGTCCAACCATGGATGGCGACCGTGGCATGCGGCGCCTCGTCAAGCCGGGCGACAAGCTTCTCACCAGTCAGGGCCGGAATGACGGCCAGAGTGACCGGAACCGCGAATTCACCGGTGAGGTCGAGCAGCCGATCAAGCGCCGGCGTCGGCTCCACGGCGTCATCGTCACGCAGCCAGAACTCTGCCTTACGGTCCGCCCGTTGCCGGCACGCCAGTTCTTCCACCAGGGGCTGCCAGATCTGATCGGATGTCATGAAACCGGGATCCTCGCAAGAAGTTCGGCCAGACGCGCCGCTGCAACACCGAGGGAGCGTTCTTCGAGGATGAAACGTCTGGCTTGCGCAGCCATGATGGTTCTTTCGTCGTTACGGGCCAGAAGCCTTTCAATGGCAGAAGCGAACGCCGCCACATCGCCCGCCGGGGTGAGAAACCCGGTCTGGCCATCCCGCACGACCTCCGGCACGCCGGCGATGTCCTGAGCCACCACCGGAAGACCGGCGGCCTGTGCTTCAAGATAGGCAACGCCATAGGCCTCGCCGTAACCCGGCCAGACGTAAATTCCCCCAGTGTAGAGGACATCCGGCACGGCGGCTGGCTCAATCGCGCCAAGCCATTCGATACGGTCGGCGGGCAAGCCGGCGAATTGCGCTTTGACCTCGTCATGGGCAGGCCCATCCCCGACCACCGACATGGTCCAGGGCAGGTGGCCGATCGGGCCGAGCGCCTGCGCCAGCATGCGATAGCTTTCGACTTTGTCGCCCGGGCGCATCATGGCGACGGTAACGAGGCGCGTCGGACAACCCCGTGCCGGCATTTCCCGGAATATCGATGTGTCGATGAAGGGCGAAAGCATACCGAGAGCGGCGTCGGGAATCGCGTCTGTCAGTCCCTGACGATCCCTTTGCGTGAAGCAGATGTTCAGCGCCGCCTGTTCGACGGCTCGCGCCACCAACGCTTGGGTATCGCCCCACAAACCGACGTTGCGCCGCCTCGAATAGGATGCTTCCGCTGTCACATAGGGGATAGCAAAGGCCGACGCCAGCTCGGGTCCGATCAGGTCGGGCGCCTTGTAATAGGGATGATAGGAGAACCAGAGATCGGGCTTGCCGTCACGATCCCAAAGCCTTGTCAGCCGCGCGGCTTCCTCTCGGGCCTCGATCTTGAGCGCAGCGAAACTTTTCGACTCCGGTTCGCGTAGATAGAAGCGCAATTCGGATACTAGTTCGACGCTATGCCCTCCATGCTCCAGCGCCTTGACCAGCATCCGTGCCATCTGGCGGTCGCCGGAGGCAACGGGATGATTGGGCGACTTCAGCGGCGCGTAGAAGGCAATTCGCATCGCCGGACCCTATCATCGGAATGCCTGTGCAAGTCAATTTCGAAGCATGATCGACTTCACCCTCAAGCAGTGGAATGTGCTATCTGATGCTCATGGAAACAGCTGCCGCGTCCGACCCGTTTGTCGCTTCCTTGCCGGTCTTCGCAAAGTTCGAAAGCGTTGCCGATATCGATAACTATCGGCCTCTCCCGGATGGCTGGGCGCTGGCCACAGCCGACATCGTCGGCTCGACCAAGGCGATCGGGGCTGGGCGCTATAAAACCGTCAATATGGCCGGCGCCAGCGTCATTTCGGCGCTGCTCAATGCGCTGGGTCGGCAAGATCTTCCCTTTGTCTTCGGCGGCGACGGCGCGCTCGTGGCGTTTCCCGGCTCGGCGCTGGAGATCACCCGCAACGCGCTGGCGGTTGTCCAGAGATGGGTGGCGGACGAACTGGACCTGACCTTGCGAGCCGCAATCGTGCCGATAAAGGATATAAGAGCGCAAGGCCTCGACGTTCGCGTGGCGAGGTTCCGGGCCTCCGAAGCGGTCTTCTATGCCATGTTTGCCGGCGGTGGCGGCAGTTGGGCGGAAGCCGAGATGAAAGCGGGGCGCTACCGCATCGATCCTGCGCCAGCCGGCGCGCGGCCGGATCTGACCGGCCTCTCCTGCCGCTGGGACCCGATCGAAGCCCGGCATGGCGAAATCGTCTCGATCATAGCCATACCGGGGGCGTCGCGCGACTTGCGCGGTTTTCAGTTTCTGGCTTCCGACATCATCGCCCTTGCCGGCAGGCAGGAACGCGATGGCCACCCGGTGCCGGTGAACGGGCCGGGCTTCAGTTTTCCGCCCGCCGGCCTCGATATCGAGGCGCGGGCCATGGCGCCGGCAGGATGGCGATGGCTGTCGAAGCTGTGGATATTGTTTCTGATGACGCTTACGGCTGTCACCGACAGGTATGGCTGGACGATCGGCAGTTTCGATCCGAAGGTCTATAAACGCGACGTGGCCAGCAATTCGGATTTCCGGAAGTTCGACGACGGCTTGAAGATGACCATCGACGTTGACGCGGATGTGTTGCAACGGATCGAGAACCGGCTGAAACAGGCGGAAGAGGCGGGCATCTGCAACTATGGCCTGCACCGCCAGAAATCGGCCTTGATGACATGCCTGGTCGCCTCGCCGCTGCAGCGCGACCACGTTCATTTCATCGATGGCGCCGCCGGCGGCTATGCGATGGCCGCCGCAAGCCTGAAGGCGAAGGTGCCGGTCTGACGACGGCTTGCGGAAATCGATTTTCCGCAATATGCCTCGGGGTTCTTGGGGAACCAGGTGAGCCTCGCCATGGGAGCGGACGGCCTGTCCGAATTGACGGAAAGCAGATTTTTGGACGCCTCACGATCGACATATGACCGTCTTCTGAACCGGATTTCGACGCGCGCCGCGCAAGTCGGCGTGATTGGACTGGGCTATGTCGGGTTGCCGCTGGCGGTTGCGATCGCACGCGCCGGCTTCCCGGTTTCCGGCTTCGACATCGAAGCCCAGAAGGTCGAGAACCTGAACAACGGCCAATCCTACATTGAGGCGGTGGCATCGACAGCCCTTGCCGGCCAGGTGGCGAACGGACGGTTCCGCGCCACTGCGGATTTTGCCGAACTGGCCGTCTGCGACGTCATCATCATCTGCGTTCCGACACCGCTGACGAAAAACCGTGAGCCGGACCTCTCCTTTGTCAGGAACACGGCAGGCACCATCGCGAAGCATCTGCGTCTCGGCCAACTGATCGTGCTGGAATCGACCACCTATCCCGGCACCACCGACGACGTGATCAAGCCCATACTGGAAGAAACCGGCTTGCAGTCGAAGATAGACTTCTTCCTCGGCTTCTCGCCCGAACGCGAGGATCCGGGCAATCGTAGCTTTGAAGTCGCGACGATCCCCAAGATCGTGGCAGGCGACGGCATTGAAGCGGCGACGCTCGTGCAGGCTTTCTACCAGGGCGTGGTCAAGACCGTCGTTCCGGTTTCCACCACGGCGACCGCCGAGGCGGTCAAGCTGACGGAAAACATCTTCCGCTCGGTCAACATAGCCCTGGTCAACGAGTTGAAGGTCGTGCTCGGTGCGATGGGCATCGACATCTGGGAGGTGATCGAGGCGGCAAAGAGCAAGCCCTTCGGCTACATGCCTTTCTATCCTGGCCCCGGACTTGGCGGGCACTGCGTTCCGATCGATCCCTTCTACTTGACGTGGAAAGCGCGCGAATACGAACTGCCGACCCGCTTCATCGAACTGGCGGCAGAGATCAACACGGCCATGCCGCGTCATGTGGTCGATGAACTGGCGAAGGCGCTGGACCGGCGCTGCGGCAAGGCGCTCAGCCGCTCGCGCATTCTCATCATCGGGCTCGCCTATAAGAAGAATGTGCCCGACATCCGCGAAAGCCCCTCATTGCGGCTCATTGAACTCATCGAGGAATGGGGCGGCAAGGCGGAATTCCACGATCCGCATGTTACCGAGATCCCGACCACACGGGAGCATATGGCGATCAAGGGGCGGCGCTCGGTCGAATTGACCGAGGCGGCCTTGAAGGATTTCGACGCTGTCGTCATTGCAACCGACCACGACGCGATCGACTATCAGGCGATCGCTGATCACGCTCTTCTGATCGTCGACACACGCAATGTTTTTGGCCGCCTCGGGCTAGCCCGAGAGACTGTGGTGAAGGCCTGACGGCGTCTGAGCCGGCGAATTTTTTACCTGATGGCAGGATCATGATTGCACTCCGCCGGCAGCCTCGCCACATAATGCCCCTTCGACGGCTTTTGCCGGCATTATTGACTTCGAGGGTCTTATCTTCGGGTCGCTAGAAAGGAGAATGGCTCGTCTTCGACGGGTCTCAAGATAGCATGAGCACAGCGCAAGCAGAAATTTCCACCATTCTCATGGATAAGGTTGCCGATTGGCTGACCCAGTCGGCGCTGGCGGGCGACGACCTGGAAACATTGGTAAAGGGCTTTTGTGAACGGCTGGCTGCTGCCGGCCTGCCGCTGAAGCGGGTGCATTTGAGCTTTTCGATGCTTCATCCGCTTTATGACGCGCTTGGCTTCACCTGGCTTCGCGGCCAGGGCATGGAAGTGGAAGGCTTCCGCAAAAAGGACGGCGTTCATTCTGACAGATTCCTGACCAGCCCATACTACCATCTGCTCAGCCACAAGCTCGACCATCTTAGGCGCCGGCTCGACCCGTCGGTGCCGTCGGAATTTCCTATTTTCGATGAACTCAGGCTTATGGGCGTGACCGATTACATGGCTTTCGTCCATCCCTTCAACGGCAATACCAGTCAGGGCATGATCGGGTCCTGGTCCACCGACAGCGCTTCAGGCTTCAGCGACAGCATGATTTCAGCGCTGCTGCGCATCCAGAACCATCTCGCTATCGCAACTAAGATGGCGGTGCTCACCAAGCTGGCCGACAACATGATGACCACTTATCTCGGCGGCGACGCCGGCAGGCGCGTGCTGGACGGCCAGATCAAGCGCGGCGAGGGCGATACAATCCGGGCCGCACTGGTCATGGCCGATATGCGCGGGTCGACAAGGCTTGCCGAAACTGCCGGCCGCGAAATCTACATCGATACGCTGAACCAGTTTTTCGATGCCATTGCTGCACCTTTCAATCGCAGAGGCGGGCAGATCATGAGTTTCATAGGTGATGGCTTTATTGCCGTCTTCCCTTGCGAAAGGCACCGTGCGCAGTCCGAGACCGCCTGCCAGGCTGCTCTTGCGGCAACGCACAAGGCCACCGCTCGCATGATGGATCTCAATCTGCGCAGAAAGGAGCAGGGATTGGGCGACATAAAATTTGGCATCGGCCTGCATGTCGGCAATGTGATGTTCGGCAATGTCGGACTTACCGACCGGCTAACATTCTCTGTCTTCGGCTCGGCTGTAAACGAGGTCCAGCGCCTCCAGACCCTGACCAAGAAATATCCGCACAGCATTCTCGCCAGTAAGGACTTCGCCGGCTATTGCGGCGCCAACAGCTGGCTGACGCTCGGCAAGGAGGGACTGGCGGGTATCAAACAGAAGCTGACGGTGCTTTCACCCGATCTGTCGGGTGCTCTCGCACTCGATGAGGACGGCACGCTGGAGCCGATTTACGACCGAATGTCCGACGCCGAGCAGGTCATGCTGCTTCATCGCGATGCAGCGCGGCTGTCGGTGGGCGCCCCGAGGAAGCTCCAGTAACCGCCCCGATCTGATCCGAACGCCTTTGGCATGCAGTCCGGTCGCAGTTCCGCCAGGGAACTGGCGATTGTTTCGAATCCAAGTTGCTCTAGGCTGGCAATGCGCTAGTCTCGCCTTATGGACCTGCCAGAGTGGGGCTGGTGTGAGAATGAAGTCGGGCGTTGATCTGCTGCGGATCGAGGACGTTGGCATCTCTTTTGCCATTATCGGGGGGCCGTTGCATGCCGTCAGGCGTGCAAATCTTCGCGTCCTCCCCGGCAAGGTTACCGCGCTTGTGGGCGAGTCCGGTTCCGGAAAATCGGTTATCAGCCAGGCAGTGATGGGCATTTTGCCGCACACAGCCCATGTTCGCGGCCGTATCCTGTTTTCCGATCCTGAAAAGCCCGGCACGACGCAGGATATCCTGCAGATGCCGCGTGACGGACCCGATATCCGGGCGTTGAGAGGCAGCCGCATCGGCAAGATCTTTCAGGAGCCGATGACATCGCTGTCGCCGCTGCATACGATCGGCAACCAGGTCAGCGAATCACTGCAGATTCATACGCCCATGGATCGAGCAGAGCGCAAGGCGCGGACCGAGGAAATGCTCGGCCTTGTCGGTTTTCCCAATCCCAAGCGCGCCTATGACATGTATCCCTTTGAACTTTCGGGAGGATTGCGTCAACGCGCCATGATCGCGATGGCGCTTATCTGCCGGCCCGCCTTGTTGATCGCCGACGAGCCGACGACGGCGCTGGACGTCACCATCCAGGCGCAAATCCTGCAATTGCTGCGCGGCCTTCAGACCAAGCTGAACATGGCGATGCTGCTGATCACGCACGACCTCGGCGTGGTCGCCAATGTCGCCGACGAGGTGGTGGTCATCTACCATGGCGAGATCATGGAAGCGGGACCTGTCGAGGCGATATTCCGCCGGCCAGGTCACCCTTACCTGAAGGGCCTGATGGCAGCCGTTCCGCATTTCGATCTGAAGCCTGGCGAAAGGCTAAAAGCGCTCCGCGAGGTGCCGGTGAATGTCGAGAACCTGCTCGGCAAGCAGACGGCGCCGGCGTCGAACGGGCCGGACGACGTCCTGCTGTCGGTCAGGGATCTCAAAAAGACCTTCACCACGCGCAAGTCCGAATGGTTCGGAGCGGGTCATCAAACTTCTGTTCGCGCCGTGGACAGCGTGAGCTTCGATATCAGGCGGGGTGAGTGCCTGGGTCTGGTCGGCGAAAGCGGCTCCGGCAAAACCACCGTCAGCAAGATCCTCATGCGGGCTGTCACCCCTAGCGGCGGCTCTGTGATCTTCAACGGCCGCGACGGACCGATCGACGTCTTGGAAGCCGAGGGTGACGCCCTGCGCATGCTGCGCGCGAAAATCCAGATGGTCTTCCAGGATCCGGTTTCGTCGCTTTCACCTCGCATGACGGTGGAGAACATCTTGAGCGAGCCGCTGGAAATCCATCAACGCGGCAATGCCGCGTCCCGACTCGCCACGGTCAAGAGCCTGATGCAGGCAATCGGGCTCGATCCGCGCTTCATCAAGCGTTATCCGCACAGTTTCTCCGGCGGGCAGCGTCAGCGTATCGGCATCGCGCGCGCGTTGGCGCTGGGGCCTGAACTCCTGATCTGCGACGAGCCGGTTTCGGCACTCGATGTCTCTGTCCAGGCGCAGATCCTGAACCTTCTGAAGGACCTGCAGAAGGAACTGGGCCTGACCTACCTGTTCATATCCCACAATCTGGCGGTGGTGGACTACATGGCAGACCGCATCGCGGTGATGTGCGGCGGGCGTATCGTCGAGCTCGCGCCGCGCGAAATCCTGCTTAGGAAACCGGTCCACCCCTACACCCGCTCACTGGTTGCCGCAGTACCTTTCCCCGATCTCGACAGGCCGATGGATTTCAAGACGCTTAAGCTCAGCGGCGCTTCCGACACCAGCGCGTGGGGACCGCAATTCCGCGACGAGGGCGACGAGGATATGCTGTTGCCCCTCGATCTTGGCGGCGGCCACCTCGTGCTGGCCCGACGTTCGGCCGATGTCAGCGAGCTACGCCATTGATCAGCCGGCGCACCGTCCTTGGACTTATGGCTTCGGCATTTCTGCCGGGCACGTCGCGCGCCGGCGATCTGGAGCCGGAATTTCTTCAGCCACAGCTGAAGGCCAAGGCGCTGCCGGCACTCGCCGAACGCCTGCCCAAGAGCCCGCGCGCGTTGAACCTCGCCGCGATGGGCCGGCAGCCCGGCCAGTATGGCGGCACCCTGCGCACGATCATCGGCAGCCAGAAAGATATCCGGATGATGACGATCTACGGGTATGCTCGCCTGGTCGGGTATGACGAAAAGCTTAACTTGCAACCCGACATCCTCGAAAGTTTCGACGTAGCGGATGATCGCGTCTTCACTTTCAAGATTCGGGAAGGGCATAAATGGTCTGACGGTAGCCTGCTGACGCCGGAGGATTTCCGCTATTGCTGGGAAGATGTCTGGCTGAACGATGAGCTCTCGCAAGGCGGGCTTGCCCCGGCCCTGCTGGCGGACGGCAAGCCGCCACGCTTCGAGATCGTCGATCCGTCGACGGTCCGCTATAGTTGGGATGCGCCCAATCCCGACTTCCTGCCCAAGCTTGCTGCTGCTTCGCCGCTATCGCTTGTTCTGCCGGCCGCCTATCTCAAGCAGTTCCACAAGAAATACCAGGATCCATTCCGGCTCGCCGGCCTAATGAAGGAGAACCGGGCCAAGAAATGGACGCTCCTGCATATCCGCATGTCGCGGCAGTATCGCCCGGAGAACCCGGAACTGCCGACGCTCGATCCCTGGCAGAACCGGACCAAGCCGCCGGCCGAGCAATTCGTCTTCGAGCGCAACCCGTTCTTTCATCGAATAGACGAGAATGGCCGGCAACTGCCCTATGTTGACCGGATCGTCATGAATGTCAGCTCGTCGGCGATCATCTCCGCCAAGACCGGTGCGGGCGAGAGCGACCTGCAAGCCATGGGAATTGACTTCAGCGATTACTCCTTCCTGAAGGACGCGGAGAAGCGCTACCCGGTGAAGATGCATCTCTGGAAACGCATACAGGGTTCGCGGCTGGCGCTGCTGCCCAATCTGAATTGTGCCGACCAGACGTGGCGTGGCCTTTTGCGTGACGTGCGCGTGCGCCGCGCACTTTCGCTCGCTGTGGACAGGCGCGAGATCAATATGGCCGTGTTCTACGGACTGGCGCAGGAAAGTGCCGATACGGTCCTGCCGGAGAGCCCGCTCTACCGGCCGGAATTCGCCAAAGCCTGGGTCGCCCATGATCCCGACCAGGCCAATGCCCTGCTCGACGAGGTCGGGCTTCAGACGCGTGACGATGACGGCCTGCGGATACTTCCCGATGGACGCCAGGCGCAGATCATAGTGGAAACGGCCGGCGAAAGCACGCTGGAAACCGACGCGCTCGAACTCATCGCCGATCACTGGCGCAAGATCGGGATCGCCCTGTTCATCCGGACTTCGCAGCGCGACGTCTTCCGCAGCCGCGCGCTTGGCGGCCAGATCATGATGTCGATGTGGTCGGGCATCGACAATGGCGTGCCGACCGCCGACATGAACCCGAACCAGCTGGCTCCCACCATCGACGACCAGCTGCAATGGCCGCTCTGGGGTGCTCACTACTTGTCTCATGGCAAGCTCGGTGAGGCGCCCGATCTTCCGCCTGTGGTCGAGTTGATGGCTTTACTCAAGCGCTGGAACGCATCGACCGAAGCCACGGAGCGCGCCGAAATCTGGAATTCGATGCTGTCGATCTACACCGATCAGGTGTTTTCGATCGGCACCGTGAACGGAACGCATCAGCCGATTCTGGCATCCTCGCGGCTGCGCAATCTGCCTGACAAGGCGCTCTACGGCTACGACCCGACCGCCTATTTCGGTGTCTACATGCCGGATACATTCTGGCTTGGAGAGTCCTGAGCGTGCTTCGATATATTGTCTGGCGCATCGCCGTGATGGTTCCAACGCTGCTGGTCATATCGGCACTGGTGTTCACGATCATCGAACTTCCCCCAGGCGACTATTTCGACAGCTATGTTGCCGAGCTTCGGGCACAGGGCGAAGCGGTGGATTCCGATCGCATCGAGATGATGCGCAAGGACTATGGTTTCGACCAGCCGCCGATCATTCGCTACTTCTACTGGGTCGGCGGCATGCTGCGCGGCGATTTCGGCTATTCCTTCGAATATGAGCTGCCGGTTCGCGACGTCGTCGGGGACCGAATGTGGCTGACCGTGCTGGTTTCGTTCGTCACGATCATCTTCACCTGGCTCATCGCCTTTCCGATCGGCATGTACTCCGCCACGCATCAATACAGCTGGGGCGACTACGGCCTGACTTTCTTCGGTCTTCTCGGCATTGCCATTCCGAACTTCATGCTGGCGCTGATCCTGATGTATTTCGCCAACATCTGGTTCGGCACATCCATCGGCCATCTCATGGACCAGCAATATCTCGGCGAGCCGATGAGCTGGGCCAAGGCGAAGTCGATCCTCGCCCATCTCTGGATTCCGGTCTTGATCATCGGCACCGGGGGCACGGCAAGCATGATCAGGCGGCTGCGCGCCAATCTTCTCGACGAGCTACACAAGCAATATGTCGTGACCGCGCGCGCCAAAGGACTTCATCCGTTCAAGGCGCTGGTCAAATATCCGCTGCGCATGGCGCTCAATTTCTTCATTTCCGATATCGGCTCTATCCTGCCGGCCATCATTTCCGGCGCCGAAATCACGGCGATCGTGCTGTCTTTGGAAACGACCGGGCCGATGCTGATCAAGGCGCTGCAAAGCCAGGACATGTATCTGGCAGGGTCGTTCCTGATGTTTCTCGCCTTCCTGACGGTCATCGGTGTCCTGATTTCCGACCTGGCGCTGGCGCTGCTTGATCCACGAATTCGTTTGCAGGGCGGCAGCACCAAATGAAAACGCTTTCGCCGCTGCCCGCTCCAGGTGCTCCACTGCAACACTACGTTTCCATCGCGCCCATTGACCTGCAGTCGGTCGAGGCGATGACGCCGGAGCAGTCGAAGGTCTTTCAGGCGTCGCAGCTGCGGCTGATGTGGTGGAAATTCCGAAAGCACCGGCTTGCCGTTGTATCCGGCATATTCCTGGCAACGCTTTATTTCGGGATACTGATCTGCGAGTTCCTGGCGCCCTACGATCTGCACACACGCAACATGGACTACATCTATTCGCCGCCGCAGCGGGTGCACCTGTTCCACAACGGCCAGTTCGTTGGGCCGTTCGTCTATGGCCGCCAGATGACGCTGGATATGGACACGCTCAAGCGGAACTACATCGAGAAACAGGATGATGTTCAGCGGATCCGTTTCTTCTGCAAGGGCGACAGTTACCGGTTCTGGGGCCTGATCGAAGGTGACAGGCATTTTGTCTGCCCTGCCGAAAACGGCCAGCTCTTTCTGGCCGGCACTGACAGGCTGGGGCGCGATGTGCTCTCGCGCATCATATATGGCGCACGCATTTCACTGACAATCGGCCTCGTCGGCATCAGTTTCAGCTTCCTGCTCGGCATTGTGATCGGCGGACTGGCCGGCTATCACGGCGGTATCTTCGACCTGATCGTTCAACGGATAATCGAAGTTCTGCAATCGATCCCCAGCATTCCGCTATGGCTGGCTCTGGCGGCGATCATGCCGATAACCTGGAGTCCGATCCTGATCTATTTCGGCATCACCGTCATTCTCGGGCTGCTCGACTGGACCGGACTGGCGCGGGCCGTGCGTTCAAAGCTTCTAGCCTTGCGCGAGGAGGATTACGTTCTAGCCGCGCAATTGATGGGTGCCAAAAGCAGCCGCATTATCGGGCGGCATCTCATTCCCGGCTTCATGTCGCATCTGATCGCGACGGCGACGATCTCCATACCCGGCATGATCCTGGGCGAGACGGCGCTGAGCTTCCTCGGGCTCGGCCTGAGGGCGCCGATAACCAGCTGGGGCATCCTGCTCACCGAGGCGCGCAGCGTCAGCGTCATCGCGTTCTATCCATGGCTGCTTTTGCCGATGCTCCCCGTCGTTCTCGTCATCTTGGCGTTCAACTTCCTCGGCGACGGCCTGCGGGACGCCGCAGACCCCTACAAGTGAGATCGCGCGCCGGGCCGCCAATTCCACCCGGTATGATCCTTGTCGGGAGCCTGTTCGGTTATTGCAGTGTTCGTCGTTCGCTTCTATATGTGGCGAGACGCGATCGGGGTTTAAAACGTCGCCCTCGGGCTTCACCCGTGAACCGTTCTGGAGGGGGGCATTGCCGATCTCTTGAGATGGTTTCAGGACACACCAACGCATATGACTCGCCTCGAGAATTTCATCAGCAGGATGACCGCACAGCGCGACATCCTCGATCAAGTTTGCCCCGAGGTGGCGAAGATGGAAGGGCTGGTGCTCGAGCTCGGCCTCGGCAATGGCCGGACGTTCCACCATCTGCGCGAGCGCCTGCCCGGACGCCGGATCGTGGTGTTCGACCGCGAACTTGGCGCACACGCCAGCTCAATTCCCGAACCTGAAAACCTCGTGCTCGGCGAAATACGCGAGACGGCGAGCAGGTTCATTGGCATCGACGCGGCTCTTGTTCATGCCGACATCGGCACCGGCTATGACGATCGCGATGCAGTGACCTCTACCTGGCTTCCCGATCTGATCGCGCGCCTGCTTCGCGTGGGTGGCATAGCGGTCAGCGGCACGCCGCTCGATCACCCGCTGTTGCAACCCCTCCCGCCACCGCCTTCGGTGCCCCCCGATCGGTATTTTGTCTGCAGGCGCGTGTGAGGGGCCGAGACGACCCAAATCGTCGGGGGCCAAATCTTCAGGGGATCGTATACACTGCTATCTCCCGCTCAATGCCGCGCAGCGAGACCTCGTGGGGCACGGGCGTCAGCGCGTTCCTGTGCAACAGATCGGCGGTGAGATTGTCGTCGACCACCGCACGAGTGGCGAAGATCGCCTGTGCGTTCGCAAGGTTCTGGACCCGCGAAGCAATGTTGACCGTCTGGCCGAAATAGTCCTGCCGCTCGTTCATGGACACCGCGATGCAGGGGCCGGCATGGACTCCGATCTTGAGCAGCAGATCCTCGCGCCCGCTCTTGTCGTTGAGCGCACGCATGGCATCGCGCATCCTGAGGGCCGCAGCAATCGCACGATCAGGTGTCGCGAAGGTCGCCATCACCGCATCACCGATCGTCTTCACCACCGCGCCTGCCTCCGCCGCGACGATCTCGTGCAGAACCTGGAAATGGACGCGCACGAGATCGAAGGCTGAAAGGTCGCCCACCCGCTCGTAAAGCTCGGTCGATCCGCGAAGGTCGGTGAACAGGAAGGTCAGGCTGGTGATCTTCAGGCGCTGGTTGATGTCGAGTGTATCCGTGCGATAGAGATCGCGGAACGTCTGGTTGGTGAGCAGGCGCTTGGCCGTCAGGAAGGGCCGGCGTTTGCCCAGGAAATCATGCAATGCCTGGCCGGCGATGAAGACCGTCGGCAGCACGCGGGTGTCGGTCCTGTTTTCCAGCGAAATGCGCAACGGGCCGGGTTGCATCTCCAGCGTCTGGTTCTGGACATGGTCGCGGTCGAAGACCAAAGAGAGGCTTCGGCGCTCTTTTGTTGGTTCGCCCTTCCCGTCGATGAACTGCACTGAATGGGTGACCGGCTCGAAGACGATGACGAATTCGGACGGAAGCTGTATGGGCAGAACCGCCTTTTCACCGGGGGCAAGCTCGATATCCTCCAGCGAGAACGCTTCTATCTTTTTCGCGAAATCCTCTTCCGGCAGATCGACGCCGGACCCCCAGTAGATCTGGCGGAAATATTCCATCAACGGCAGTTCGTGTGGATTGTGGGCGGCAATCCTGCGCACGCGGGGACTGACGGTGAATGTCACCTCGACCATCTCGTCGAGGGTCGGCGAATAGCCCTCGGAGCACAGCGCGCAGGTGTATTCGTCCTTCTGCAGGGTTTTCAGCGTGGCGTTGGTGTCGAGCACGCCGCCACAGCCGGGGCACAGAACATTCCAGGAAATGTCGAAGATACCCACCCGTGCCGCATGGAGAAAGGCGCTTATGGCGCGTTCCTCATCGAGGCCATGCTTGCTGGCGAAGGCTGGCGCATTGATGCGGCAAAGTTCGCGGTCCTTGCCCTCCGCGATGGTTCGCCTGATCGCGTCGATTGCCTGTGGATCGACATCGGTCGATTGCCGCAGAAGCGAGAACAGATCCTGAGATTCGTTCATCGTGCAGGCTCCGGAAAATGCGCCCCCGAGGCGTCTTGGCCGGACCGGTCTTTGGTCCGAGTGCTCCATCTTACTTCGAAACGGACCGTACGGCCATTCGAATGGCCAAGCCCTGGTGACAGTTCAATGTCAATTCGGCGGATTTTCACCGGCCGCAAGCGGCACTATGATGGTCCATGGGGCCATTCATCGTTGGGGCTTTCTCCCATGCCGACATCCGACAACCCGCCATTTCCCGCGGCCCTGCGCCTTTTCTCTGTGGTGGTCATCCTCGTCCTGATCATAGGCGCCGGCCTGTTTTTCGCGCCTGTGCTGGTCAAGCCGCGCTGGCCTTGGGCCGTCACGCCGTTCAATGCCCGCTTCCTCGGCGGCTTCTACACCGCCGAAATGGTCGTCATGGCGGCGCTGCTGGTCTGGAATCGCCGGTCGCCCGGCAGGCTCGTGCTCGTCATGGCCTTCATCTTCACCGTCATCGTGTCGGTGGCTTCGTTCATCAATCTCGGCTATTTCAACTTCGAGCGCAAAGCGCCCTGGCTCTGGTTTTTGGTCTATCTTGCTTCGGTAGCGGTATCCGGGCTGTTCCTGTGGCGGGCCAGGGCCCGTCCTTCTGCAAAAGGTGTGACCTTGAATCCGGCATGGCGAGGCTACATGCCGGTGGAATCGGCGATCCTTGGGCTCTATGGCGTCGGCCTGTTGCTGTTTCCCCTGACATTCGGCAGCATCTGGCCATGGCCGATCGATGCCTTCCACGCTCAGGTCTACAGCGCCATCTTCCTCGCCGGTGCGGGCGGCATATATCTCGTCTGGAGAAGCGCGCCGCGCGAGGAACTGCTGGTGCTCGGCTTGGCGCAGTTCCTGATTGGCCTGCTTGCCATCCTTGGCATCGTCATCACCGACGCTGCGGTGCACCGGATCGACTGGACGGCGACCGTGACATTGTGCTGGCTCACCCTTTTCGGCTGGATCGGCATCAGCGGCGTCTTCAAACTCATCGCCGCCTCCCGGTATTTTAGCTCGCAATCGGCATCATAGGTTGCAGAGAAGGCTGGATTTTCAGGTCACGTCCGGTGCATCGTGCCGGGCCGACTGCCATCGCCGGAAACGCCATGACCAGCACGACCTCGCCATCCTCCAAGAAAATCCAGCCGCAGCTCCGGTCCGTCCGGCCAAGCGATGCGGAGGCGCTTTGCGCTATCTTCAACATGCCGGGCTTCCGCTGGGGCACGCTGAGAATGCCCTTCGAGCGGGTGGAGCAGGTGGAGCGGCGCATCGCCAAGTCCGGCCAGGAAACCACGTGGATTGTTGCCGAGCTGGACGGCAAGGTCGTCGGCCATGGCAGCCTGGTCGTGCAGGGTTCGCCGCGCCGTTCGCATATCGGCGAGATCAATATCGGCCTTGACGATGCCTTTGTCGGCCAGGGTATCGGCTCTGCCATACTTGGCGCGCTGCTTGACGTGGCCGACAACTGGCGCGCCCTGAAGCGGGTCGAATTGACCGTCTATGCCGACAACGAACCGGCCATTCGTCTCTACACAAGCCACGGCTTCGAGGTCGAAGGTCGGCATGTGAAGGCCGGTTTTACCGACGGGCAGTACCGCGACCTCCTAAGCATGGCCCGGCTGCGGTTCTGAGATCCGCTGTTTGGCCTTAACTGTCTAGCCAATCTAACAATTCGTGCCGAGTCGGCGAACAGATGAGTACTCATGGAGAACTCTGCAGGATGCGGTCAATTTCGTCTCACGCCACTTTGATCGAGTTGACGATCTATGTGTGGGCCGGCCGCATCCAGCAAGTCTGGTCTCCCTTGGCGTTTGCACCGCAGGCCGCTAGACGGGACCAATGACCGCCGTAGTTGACCCAACCCCTACGCCTCCGGTGGAAATTCTGGCTGTGCTGTCGCTGCTCTGCCCGGAAGTCGTGCGTGACATCGAGCAGAACTGGAATGCACCGGTTTCCGATTATGCCCGCCATCTGTGGCGACCTGTGGCAAGGCCTGCATCGGGCCCGGCGATCGCTGCCCGCTCGATCCTGCGCGAAGTCCTGCATCAGCGCCTTGGTGCGATCATGCAGCCTGAAGAGATCGGCAAGGCCCTCGACGAGTTCGAGCACAGACCGGTGATTCAGTCTGGCCTGCACTGCCTGCTTCTGATGGACCGGATCACCTTCGACGCCCTCCTGCTTGCCTGGCTCGGGGCGGTCGAAAACGGGCTGTCGGCCTTCTTCGGCTTCATGGGATCGACGATGACCATGGAGACAATAGGCCGGGAGGGGCCGGGATGGCTCGATGTCGGCGACGACAAGATCAACCTGTTTGGCATGGGGCGCCACAAACTGTGCCGCAAGAGCGCCTGCGTGGCCGGTCCCGTCACCCTCAACAAGCGCGCGCTCGAAGCGGTGGGCGACGAAACGGATGCCAGCCGCTGGCTGGGCACACTGCTTTCCAGCCAGGACAAGGTTTTTGGAACCGCCGCCGATGCGCTGACAGCCCTCAACGAGGATCTGGTCGCCGATTGGGATCGTTCCGGTAGGGCCCAGCCGGTTTTCATCGATGATCGGCTCGCCGCGGCTGCTATGGCTCGGCATCTAGAATATGACAGCAGCCTTCTTTCCAGGCTGCTCTTTGAGCCCGCAAGGCGCCAGCGTCTCGAACGTGCCTTGCAAGAGACAGCATCGAGCCCATTTGGCAGATTCCTGCCGAATTCCACGGCCTATTTCTGGGGCATCCGCGAGGAGCGCGTGCGCAAGCTCGTCCTCGAGGACGGGCACCTGATCGAGCCTAACAGGCCACATGGTCTTTCCATCCCGTTCGAGCGGCCGCATCTCAAGCAGGCGCTGCTGGACGGCGTACTGCTGCCGAATTTGTTCCTGATGTTCCTCGTTCTTGCCATATTGCCGCGCGTGCGGGTTGTGGGCGGCCTGAGACAGATTGGCTATGTAGCGCTTTTCCACTCGATCCTGCTGGCTGTGCTAGACGAAAACGCGCCGGAAGAGCGCGATCTGGCTGCGGAGCTGCAGGTTCGGGAAAATGCCTGGGGCATGCGGGTCATCGATGAAAAGATCTCGGTCCGCGAGCAGCTTGCCGGCCTGCCGGAAGGGGCGCTCTTCCCGGACCTGCTCCGGCAATACCGTTTGCGGACATTTGCCGAGACGACCGACGACCTGAAACTGGTTCGCGAAAACGCCCGATGGCGCAAGATCGGCCAGGCAGAGGTCAAGGCGACCTGAGCCTCACTTCGGGCCTTATTTCCGGTTGATTTTCTAGAGCGGTTCACGTTTCACGGAACGCAGAACCGCTCTATCTCTTTGTTTTGACGCAATTCCTGACGGAAAATAGGTGCGCACTTTTCCTGGAATTGCTCTAGTGCACAACCGCAAGTGACGGCGATCTATCGGTGAGCCTTTGGCGTCTGATCCGGCCGCATATGCCTCACCTGTCATTGCACGACACCGGCCTTGCGGAGCCCATCCACCACGTGTTCGAAATCGGCAGGGTTCTTGTAGGGCAAGACTTTGCGACGGTACTCCAGCGAATAGTCGGGATTGACGCGAAGCACCTCCTGCCATGCCGCGCGGGCCTCGGCGAAACGGCCCAGATGGCCGTAGCTCGCGGCCAGAAGCGCGCGCGAGACGTCGGTGACAGCGTTGCGAGCCAGCCGTTGCATCAAGAGGTCAACGGCCTCTTCGTACCTTCCTAGTTGAAACGAGGCCAACGCCTGGAAGTGCAGAAGCACATCCGGAAAGTATGGATTCAAGGTCTTCCCCCGGCCGAAACTCTCGAGGGCCTCCTCGGATCTGCCCGAATAGTACAGCGCCTCGCCGAGGGCGACGTGCCCTTCGGCGAAGTTCGGATTGAGGACTATCGCGCGCTCGGCCTCGTTGATGGCGCTGTCGTGACTTCGTGAGTACAGCTTGGCTATGCCCAGCGCCCAGTGCGCCCAGGGATCGCTGCCATCCAGCGTTACCGCTCGCGTTGCGGCCTCTTCCGCTTGCGCCATCGATTCCGGCGGCGACGCACTCCACCTGTTCAGGTAATCGAGTCCGTGCGTGAGGGCGAGGAAAGCGTGGGCAGAGGCAAACATCGGGTCCAGTTCGATGGCACGTTGCAAGAGCTCGCGGGCTGCGATGTTCGTCTCCTTCGTCAGCCGGTGCCACAGCTCCCGGCCCCGCAGGAAACAGTCATATGCCTCCGTGTTGCGCGGGTGCTCGGGCGCCAGCCGCTGACGATCACCCTCAGTCAGATTGAGCGCCAGCGCATCGACGATCTGCTGCGTCACGTCGTCCTGCACGGCGAATATGTCGGTCAGGTCGCGATCGAACCGCTCCGCCCAAAGATGGCCGCCCGAGGTTGCATCGATGAGCTGCGCGGTGATGCGTACCCGGTTCCCCGACTTGCGTACGCTGCCCTCAAGTACATGCCGCACGCCGAGCTTCGTGCCCACCTCCTGCACATGGACGTTCTGCCCTTGAAAGTGAACGACGAATTGCGTGCTATGACGAAGAGCTGCGACAGTTTGGAAAGCGCCGCGATGATATCTTCAGAGATGCCGTCGGCGAAGTAGTCCTGTTCGGCGTCACCGCTCATGTTGGCGAACGGCAAGACGGCGATCGACAGCTTTGGCGGCGCTGCCGTCGCCGGCCGGCTCGTCGCGGTTTCCGTTGTCGCGGCCGCCTTGGTCCCGGCGCTGCCGACTTGCAGGGAATAGACCCGGATCGGCTCGGCGATGTTCTTGAGCTGTGTGCTGC